>NZ_JBBIAM010000094.1:0-38808 GCF_054185185.1 Bradyrhizobium sp. UFLA05-153 | reverse complement strand
TGCTCGCGGCCATCGCGCTGATGCTGTGCACGGTCGTGCTGTTCAAGATGAAGCGCGAGCGTTACGCCTTCGTCACGATGCTTCCCACGGCGTGGCTCGTGATCTGCACGCTCACGGCAGGCTTGCAGAAAGTCTTCGACAGCGCGCCGAGTGTCGGCTTCCTCGCGCACGCAAACATATTCCGCGCGGCTGCGGACGCGGGCAAGGTGCTGGCTCCGGCCAGGAACCTCGACGAAATGAGGCAGATCGTGCTGAACGATACAATCGATGCGGTCATGGCCTTTATCTTCGTGCTGCTCGTCGCGAGCATGATCTATTTCGGTGTTCGCGCCTGCATAGACGCCTGGCGCGCGAGCGGCTGGACCGCGCGTGAGCTGCCGGAAGCGACGAACGGTCCGCAAGTCGCGGTCCCGGCGGAGTGAAGCGGATGAAACAGGCTGCGACGACGAATCTCAAAGACGCACTTGCCGCCTTCGGCAAGTGCGTATGCGACGGCGCGCGACTGATGATTGGCGTGCCCGACTACGAAACCTATGCGGCACACATGCGCCGCATGCATCCCGAGCAACCGGTCATGAGCTACGCCGAGTTTTTTCGGGAGCGACAGTCGGCGCGATACGGCGCCGGATCGACGCGCGGTTTCCGCTGCTGCTGAGGGGCATCAGCGGGTATATCCTAATCTTCGGTTGATTGCGGCATTCAGATCGTGGCGCTGGCGTCACGCCATGCCGTTCTGGCGATCTATGGGATCCGTGAATACGCCGCGGCCGGCGGCCTGATCAGCTATGGCGCTAGTGGCGACAACTCCGATTAGCGTAGCATCGAATCCAAACACAGGTGTTGCCAAAGCCGCGGTGTGCGGGTCGGTAACCCCTGAGCTGTACAAGACGACTCCGTCGCCCGCCTGATCTCTTGCCGGTCCCGACGCATACCGGCGAAGCACCTGGGCGATCGCCGAGCCATCCATCGGTCTGACCTCGCCCGGCTGCACACGCAGGCGGATCTGGCTCGGGCCCTCGACGCGAAACAGGCACCGCCGCTCTTCACCGTGCGGGACATAAAACGTTGCGGTCTCTCCGCTACGAGCTGCAAGCTGCCGGTCGCCCCGAGGGATGCGACAGCGTGGGGCGCTTTCGTTCAGCCAGGGCGCTGCGCTGTATAGG
The DNA here is from genome assembly GCF_054185185.1 of Bradyrhizobium sp. UFLA05-153. Taxonomy (NCBI): domain Bacteria; kingdom Pseudomonadati; phylum Pseudomonadota; class Alphaproteobacteria; order Hyphomicrobiales; family Nitrobacteraceae; genus Bradyrhizobium; species Bradyrhizobium sp. UFLA05-153. The sequence goes on along the minus strand of NZ_JBBIAM010000094.1, from coordinate 37,645 downwards.
TCCAAGCTATTGAGCCGTAGGTCAGCGTGACGCCGCCGCTGACTTTGTCCAGCTCGTCAAACGGCAGTTCGCGGGTACTGGCGCTGCTGACGCCGCTGGATTCGTGCTTCTCGCTTGTGCTGGTCATAGCTCTCTCAGCTCCGGACCGGACGTTGCTCATGCTCTGCTCCCTTGGTGAAGGTGCGGACGATCATGCATTTCTAGAACACCACGCCATGTTGACTGTGCCGCGCATCACACTCCCGCATTGATTGCGCAGCACTGGCACAGGAGGCACATTGACACCGCGCACCCACTGCCAGGCCACCACCACGGCTCCTTTCTTTTGCGCTAACGACAAGAAAACGCGCCAACCCCGATGTCGGCGGATGGGGTCGCATCATCACTTGCTAAAGAGTGGACATTAACCCGTAAGCTCAGGACTGTCAGTCGCGAGGCCGGTGGCGGAATCAAGACGAATTGCAAGATCAAGACGCCGCGTTCGGATAACCGGCCCGCTTTGCGAAGTACTCGTCAACTTTGTCCTTTATACCCGTTAGCGGCGGCCCCTTGAATTTGGCGGTGTCGGGATGAACGGGGTGCCAAGGCTGTGCACGTGAAAGCCAAACCTCGGCCGTCGGTTGAAAGCGAGAAGGATCGTCAAGGCTAATGGGCGAAATGACTACAACCTGAGGGTTCGCGGGCCACCGCGCCCCAATGAAGCTCCCGCATTTGCCACAGAACCCTCTCTGAACAAGTCGCCCACTCTGGGCCACGACTTCATGAAAAGTGGGCGTGGACTTCAGATAACGAAACTTGTCGGCAGCAATGAACATCCCCGGCGCAAAAGCGCTTCCGCTGGCGCGTTGGCAATCGCGGCAATGACAAATGATCTGAACTATCGGTTCTTCGGAGCATTCGTACCGAATGCTTTCACAGGCGCACCCGCCGGTTAGTATCGCGGTCATTGTACCCCCTTCAACGTTCAGATTTCCTATGCAGAAGATCCAGCATGGCATCTTACCGCCTGAGCATATCCATGTGGTGGATCTCCCGGGTGCGTCGTGGGGTCGCGCCACTTCCGCTAATGGGATGGTCCCGGCCGTGCTCCAGCCCCGCCAGTGATGGAAGCTGGCTTGGGGCACCGAAGACAAGGAGCACGCCATGTCACGTCTCAATTCCGACAAATTCCCGGCCGGATCGGACGGCGACCCCCAACTCAGTCCCCAAACAGTGCAGGAATCCTACGCCGATCCAGATCAAGATGGGCGCTAGATAGCCGCCCAAGGTATTCGCGCAGTAAGTTGCTCAATCCGTTTTCGGGCTGGACGCTTGGCGGCTGGGTTGCCACGCTGGTGTATGCGGTCGGCCACCGCGATCCCAGCCCGCCGCCGCTTGCTGTTCGGTGATCTGGAGGATGTCACCAATGAAATGCTGGCTCGCTGCTTTCTCAATCGCCGTCAGCCTGATCGCACCAGTGGCGCGCGCCAACGATGCCTTGGAAGCTAAGGTGCGGGCCTACGTTCCGGTCGTCTCCCTCGCCAAAGAATGTGACCTCAGGATCAATGACGCCACTTCGGGTGACCACCGCGCCATGCTCGAAGCAGTGAAATCCGACCCGAATGCCGACAAACTCGCCTACCGCCTCCATTACGAAACGCTGACGGCCTACATCAAGGCCCGCGACGGAGGTCAACGGGTCGCCTTCTGCAAGGACTTCATTGCAGCCAACAGCCAATACGCCAAGGCGCGCTTCACCGCCGTGGTCGAGGGCCACATGAGCGACGTCAGCATTAGTGTGCAGAAAGCGATTGCCCACAACGTCTGCGGTGCGCCCCCCGTTAAGCTGTCCAAGGCCGACTGGAAACCGTACGCGCTCATCAAAAAGATGCTTCAGATCGAGCAGAAGTTGGCCAAGGAAAACGCCGAGACGAACGGCTGGAACGTCACCGAGGAAACGACAGCGGTCACGGAACAGTTCTGCGCGGCTGTAAAGACCCGATGAACAGGGCGCGTTGTTCTATGAGTTCTCCCCGACGGCAATGCCGGGGGCAGGCGCAGGGGAGGCAATGCCGACGTATGGGAGTGCCAGAGCTGTGGCCAATTCGCCACAACCAAGACTTTTGAAGATTGCCTGTCTCGGGTGCCGTATTTGGGGCGTCAATATCCTTCACATAAATATCCACAGGAAAATCGACCGCGACCATACCTGTCACGGCGCGAGAAAATCTCTTTTGTCTCGTGTGATTTGGGGTTGAAATGATCGAACCGACTGCACGGATGCCGAGCGTGTCGCTGCTTCCAGCAGAGACAATCAATACGATCCTGACTGCGCTCATGAGCGCAGAGGGCGCGCTTGATCTGGTGTATCGAAAGACCAGCATCGAAACTTACGGCCACGCCCTCGCGCAGGTGCGGGTGGCGCTCGACGATTTCGCGGATTTGCTCGCCTGATGGTGTGCTCCGTGCAGCGGCTGGACCGCTCTCACACTGCTGGATTTGCTAAGGCACCCGTTGCCCGGGGCTTCTGGGCACAGTGTGCGTGAGCTAGGAAGCCGTTCTTCGCTTCGTCCCGGTGACGGCCTTTTGGCCTTCCAATTTGGAGTACGCCATGCCTGAACTCGACAGGGTGAAGCCCGCAGAAGATTTGCTGTTCGCATTCACGTCTACGATTGCCGCCGCCTTCGCCATGGGCTTGCCGATCGCGGTAGCTATTATTTGGATTTGCTCCTGACATCCCCGTCCGTTGCGCCGGACATTCGTTTGCGTACCACTCGGTATCGGAACCGCGATTTCGCTGCGGGCAATATTCCCAAGGTCGCGGTCGCGCGGTCCCCGCGCGCGCGGCGCTCCCCAAGGGACCCGGACGACCGACTCCAGGCGGCGAACGGCGAGGGGTCAGACAAGTAACGGTGACGAATCCTGAGAACGGGAAGTCTGTTACTGTGGTGATTAACGATCGAGGCCCTTTACGCGCGGGGTTACGCTTGATCTAACTCGTGGCGGCGCCGCTCGCGCGATTGGCATCTACCGAACGCAGTGGGTGTGTATGATCTGAGAGCATCAAACGTAGCGACACGGCGGTGATCGCGCGCAAGCAATCGCGGCCGTGCGGTTGCCTCGCAAGCGCTGGGCAACGCGGGGCCACTTTCGCGACCGCTACGCGCGCGCGAGGCGCTGATGGATTTTTACTGTGAAGAAATCCTAAAGATCGCGTTCGACGACAGCGGCGACTTTTTCATCGATAAGGACAAAAGGGGGCGCGACGTGGTGGTCGCCGATCATGCGCGAGTGCAACGCGATCGGCTCAAGGTCGACAGTTTGAAATGGATCATGTCGAAGTTGGCGCCGCGGCATACGGTGAAAAAACTGTCGATGAGTTTCCGGCGGAAGAGCCGGTAGTGAGGATTACGCGCACCATTATTTTCCCTCAAGGACACGAAACCGGCGCCGAGCCCGCAGAGCCTCGGCAACTGACCTTTTCCCCTCCACCCGACCTGCCAGCGACTTTCGGGCCGTCGCCTGCTATCGTCCAGGATCGCCTTCGCGATATCTGAAAAAGGGTGCGAACCGACACGAACGGCGCGAGTTGGGACGCTCTCGAGGAGCCAGCCACCGCGCATGGGACTTTGCAAAACTCCTGATTTACTGGAAACGAGAACCAGTAAGGATCGGACATCGCGTCGAGGTGATACAGGTACCCGAAGAATTCGTCGAAGCCGTGCACTGTCGGCAGGTATTTGTTGAGATCGCCGAGGTGGTTCTTGCCGAACGGCCCCGTTGCGTAACCGAGCGACTTGAGCGCGGTGGCGAGTGTGACGGCTTGGTCCGGTATGCCAACGTCGGCACCAGCCTGACCAACGGTCGTCAGTCCCGTGCGGATCGGCAACTCGTCCGTGATGAAGTTGGCGCGTCCCGTCGTGCAGCTCGCTTCGGCGTAGTAGTCGGTGAACATCATGCCTTCAGACGCCAGCTTGTCGAGGTTCGGCGTCTTACCCCACATCATTCCGCGGTGGTAAGCTCCGATGTTGAACCAGCCAACATCGTCGCCCATAATCACGAGGATGTTGGGCCTTTGCTGTTGCTGCGCGGTTGCCGGTGCCGCCGCCACCAACCCGGTGACAAACAGCGCGAGCACGTGAGCCGCACGTGGGCGAATGCTTCGCGGTCGCGCATGGTCGCCGGGCGGTTGTTGAGAGCGATCAGCGGCGGATCGGGTGTTCCGGCGGATGTATCCGCCCCATGATCTAGAAAGGCCCCGGCCGCGTGAGCGCGCGGGGCCCTTTCGCTTAACGCTGATGACCTAGTCCAATTCCAAGGCTGAGAGCCTTCTGTCGCAACGAACCCTCGGAGCGCTTCATCAGCTTCGAGAGTTTGACTACCGGGGTGCGGGCCTTGGAATGAGCCTTGAGCAACTTAATGTCATCTTTGGTGTACTCTTTGCGCTTGCTTTTCGTCTTATTTGCCACTTGATGTTCTCCGGCGTGATCGATCGCCGGGTTAAAGTGATCATGCGAATGCGTCAAGCACTCGCTGCATCGCAGGGTGCTTCCGGTTCTTCACTTTGATCCAGTAGCGACAACGTCCAGCTTCGTAAGGCCGGTTGCGGCGTTTTGACACCAGCCCCTCAAGGCCCATGCCGCATGCGGCGCGGAACAGATCAGGCCCAAGCTCGCCGCGCTCGAACGGATTAACGAAGACACCTTCAGGACGCCGCGCCAGCAGGCGGTCCAAGTTCGCCTTCCGCATCGAAGGGCAGCATGCGGAGGTCATCACCGCCTTCGGCGAGAATATCGAAGGCGCAGAACTGCACTTCGTGATCGTGCTTGCGCGAGTGCAGCGCGTTGAAATCAGAGATGCCATTGACATCGAGCACGACCGCCTCGCCATCGAGCACGAATTGCTTTTGCTTCATCTTGCTGGCGGCCTCGACGATCCAAGGGTAGCGGCTGGTCCAATTGTAGCCGCCGCGCGTGATCAATCGCACGCGATCGCCGTAGCGCTCCAGACGGAGGCGGTAGCCGTCGTATTTTACTTCATGAACCAATCGGGACCGTCCGGGACCGAGGTGTCCTTGATGGGCAGGCAAAATTCAAATGAACGCATGTGGGAAAAATAGGCATGCTCGGCCAATTTTTCGAGGTGCGCGGCCCAACCCGAACCTAATTCTCGTAGACGGCCCGTATTTTTTCGCACGGAAGGCACTTGTCCACGCGCACGTACGGCCGGTTGCCCATCCTTGGCAGTATGGCCAATAGCATCATTAACCGGCCGCACGTCTCACAGACCGGGGCTTGTGGGATCATATTGTCAGAGCCGGTGGGCGTCGTCGAACGTTGAACACTCGGCCAGCGGCGTTGCCTCCGCAATCGCAACATTCGCACGCGCCATCCTCACAGCACGATATCTTCCATGCAGTAGCCTACGACTAGCCACCACCAGTGCAGAAGAAATAGGTAAGTAACCCTTGTGGGCTAATGGCGAACCGATCCTTGGCCCTATCTGCTGCGGGCCGGCGGGGCGAGCCAGTCTGGCGGCTTATCGCCAAGTCCGCGCAAAAGAGCCGGCTCGAAGGCGGTCTCTTTATTGCATTGCACCGAACCAAAATACATCGGGATCAAACGTGTACGCGGCCCGGCGTGATCTTCCTCGGTCGTGAATTGGGTCCGCTGCCTGCGCGGGTCTACACCAGGCTGGGTTGATCGAGACGGTCTCTCGCACCACGAGTGCCACGAGAGCAGAGCCGATAGTGCCAGTGCCCGACGGGGCCAGTGCCGACAGTGCTAGCGTCCTCGCGGCCAGAGAAAGCGAGCATCAACCTCCGCGCCCCGCGCGGCGCAAGCGCTTGCGCCCGCGAGGGGGCGCGGCTGGTTGATGTAAATTCCGTTAACGCGGCTCCGGCGGCTCTGGCTTGTGTGTTACGTCGAGTTCGGCCAAGCGAAGTTCAAGCTCGCTGAGCTGATCGATCAGTAAGTCCACGATTTCTTCGTAGTCAGAAGCCGTGAGCGAATGCACGCCGAGCAACGCCATTTGGTTCTGGAGTATCGTCGCCATCATGGCCTTAACGTTCAATGGGTCGCCCTCGTCTGAAACTAGGCCGTCATAAAAATTCAATTTGAAGTAGATTCCAAATAACGCCGATGCGCAACGCGCGTAAGACTACGGATTACGCGCGTGGACGACGAGGTGCTCTGCATCGGACAAGGAAGCGCTACTGCCGCCTCCATTTATTCCAGTGCAGGCGTAGAGGTGATCCGTTGGCAAGGAAGACACTTGTAGACCTGGACGGCTCTGCGATTTCCGATTGCCGGCAATCGTCCCACCGGCATCATTTCGCGCGCGCACTTCTCGCACGCCGGTGGTGGCTTGGTATTCTCATGGGTTCGCATGGCAAGGGACCGCTACCCGATCGACGACCGCCGGACCACTTGGGAAATTTACAGGTGGATGGACGGCACCCAGCTCACCAGTCTGTTGGACTGTACCGCAAGCGTCGGCGGTCGATTTCTTCTCGCAGCCGTTCGGCCTGCTGCTTGGCGGCCTCGCCTATCAGGCGGTGACTGCCTCCATTGAGATTGTCCGCCGAGACCTGCTGCTTAATGTTTTCGTACAGACGCAAAACGCTCTCGTCGCTCAGCCCTTCAATACCCATGACGCAATTACCTCATTAAATATTCGAGGACTATTGCATATCATTGGGTCGCCGCCAATCGGCGCGCGGCTGTCGAAAGGTTCGCTGCCACGGACGCCGGCAAGCGATGGCATCTTCTCGCCGGACAATGGGCATCGTGGGTGTGGATAGGTCAGCTGTTAGCATTATACCGGCCACCGATCCGTGCTCGCATGCACCGCCGCTTGTGACCAACTGCGACATCAGCGGCCTGTTTTATGCTGCGAGGCGGTGCATAGCTCTGGCGCTGGCATCCCAAGAATGAAGATGCCACCGAATGTCGCTCACCAATATTGCGGTATGTCAAAATAGGTACATTGATCAGAGGTAATAGCCGAACTAAGGTACAACCAGGACCGCCGGCATCACCTCCGCCGCCTTTGTGCGATCCGAAGAGTCGTTGCTGTCACACTTTTTGTCCGACCAATCGCGCTTGTTGCCCGCCAAATCGTAGTCTTGTTTTTTGGGAGAGCAGAAGTGGCGTGGAGTAGAGTGCTTTGCTTTACCGATCCGCTGGCGTGCCAAGCCGCCTTCCCGTTTTCTGACATTGAAATACTTCCGACGACGAAAGATTTTCGGGTCGAGATGACCCAGGTCGCCATGAGCCGGCTCTGGTTGCAACGTACTCACTTATCCTCGCCAACAGTCAGCATCGCCACAAGCAAGCCCGGTCGGCGATCGATCGGCTTTCTTACCGAGTCCAATTTGTCACCGTACCATCACTGTGGAATTGAGGTCATCCCCGGCGACATCATTGACAACACGCTTGAAGCGGAGCATCGACGATGCGGTCCTGGTCTTGATTTCGGCGCGATGTCCATCCCAACCGGCGAGCTTGATGCCGCAGTCGAAGCGATAATTGGCTGCAAGTTGATGGAAACGTCGGAACGGCACTTTTTTCATCCGCACCCCCAGTCGATGTCACGGCTGCTGAAGTTACACCGGGCGGTCGGACAGCTCGCACACGACACGCCCGATATTTTGCAACTGCCGGAGGTGCTTCGCGCGCTGGAGAATGAACTCGTGCACGTCATGGTCAGATGCCTCGCTGATGCGGCCGGCGAAAAGACCAGCACTCGTGGCCGACATGATGCGATCATGGCGCGGTTCGAAGAGTTTCTGGAGGCAAACCCCGGCCGGCCGCTTTATCTCACCGAAATCTGTGCAGCTATCGGTGTCGCGGAGCGAACGCTTCGCGCGTCCTGCGAAGAGCATCTGGGCATGGGACCGATCCGGTTCCGTCGAATGCACCTCGTGCATCGCGCGTTGCTGAGCGCGGCTCCATCGACGTCAACCGTCACTCGGATAGCTACCGACCATGGCTTTTGGGAGCTTGGCCGTTTTGCGGTGGCCTATCGCGCCGCGTTTGGAGAGTCGCCGTCCGAGACCTTGAAGCGCCCCACGAAGCAGATTGCGAGCCACCTCAATCATCGCCCATCATCACTCGTGGCCGCCGAAGCCAACGCATAATCTTGCAAATGGGGAAGCCTCATTGCTGCGTGCAAGAGTCTACTTTTGGCCCATCGCGCCCATACTGGGCCGACGACTTTTTGTCTGCTCTTCGGGGTTAAGCGGACAGACGATGCTGCCGCCCGATCTTCTCCTCCCCACGCATCGCGATCTTGAGCACATCATCCGGCAACGGCCATTGCAGCGCCTTCGCCTCATCCCACGGCGCGCATCCATACATCGCCGTTCAGCGCCGATTGGCATCCATGAATTCGAGGATCGAGTTCGGGACCTCGCCGAACTCAACGTAGCGTCGGCGCAGCTCGTCGGCGATGTCCATGGTCGCGTCACGGGACCAGCCTTCGGCGGTATTGAAGGCCACGATGCGGACTGGACGACTATACTGGCCTTCCACTAGGTCGCGGATCAGCGTCTCGCGGTCAGCATTGTCAGCGTCGGTCTCGCGCCAGTAGCAGCCCATCCGGCCGAAGTCCTCCAGCACCAGATAAGTGTTTTGGTCGGCCCCTTGGGGCACAATCGATGGCGAGGCACGCATAACGAAACTCCCGGACCAAAGCGTGCCACTAGCCTACGTGCCAGTGAATGCCGCGTCAGCTTACAATTTGTGTCGCCAGAATTTCCCCGAGAGCCCATCATGCTGACTGGCATTTTGTTCCAATTGAAGTCGGACCGCATGTCTGCGCCGCGCTTGCCGCAGGTCGTGCGGGTGAAGTCGGCGCCTAGGCCGCCACCTTGTCTTCTTTGTCCTAGCCGCGCATCACGATCCTGAGCGCATCACCGCCAACGGCCGTTGCAGCGCCTTGGCCTCATGCCATGGTGCGCGCATCCAGACATCGCGCTCCTCATCGGTCGTCTGACGCTTGATCACCTAGGTCTTCCTCGGGTGACAGATGATCTGTTGGATGCTGTTGAACGGCGCCACGAGGGGCCTAGCTTTTGCGTGGTCCGTATGATCGGTCCCGGCGATGAAATCCCTCCCCACGGTGTAGGGCGGGTACATGGTACATGCGTTCTGCACGCCGAACACAATCGTCAAGGACTCGCAGTCCTCTCCTAGCTTCGAGAGATAGCCTTCCAGCGTATGCGGGTCGATCTCCGACATCAGGTTGCCCCTTAGTGGGACTCCAATGTGCAGCTTAATGGGGGCGCGGACAAATGCAGAATAAATCCGGGGAACCATCGATAGGCCGACGCCGGAAATTTCCCCCCGGCCCCCCGCGTGACGGTCCTCCGCTTCGATCCGACATCTCATATCGAAGCAGGACTGTCCTACGACTCGTCCGCGCCTTCGCGTCGTCCCATGGCGCGCGCATCCAAACATCGCGCTCTTCATCGGTCGTCAGGATCACCGGCATCGCCCTGGGCAGATCGAGCGGCTGGAGAAGTTTGCCGCAGTCGTGAGAACCCTGATCCGGCGATGCCATCGGATGCGCGCCTGGTTGAATGGATAAAGCCAAGGCGCCCGCGAACTGAGGCGTGGGGCTCGCGAGCGCGAACGTTTAGCGGAACGCGCTCAAGGCGTTTTGACGATAAATCTTCCGTCGTAGAGACCCGCACCCTTGAACGTACTCTTCACGCTTTCAAAACCGCCCGTGCCGCTCGCGTTCGCGTAAGCACCGGTCCCCGACAAGATCGTATATTCACCTTTGGTCTGCCCGTCTTTGACTGCCCCGGTATAACGCGCCGTAATCGAGGAGCCGTCCTCGAACGTGTAGGTGCTGTACCCGTAGATCGGTCCCGAGCCTTTAAGCAGGTCCGCCGAATGGACGAAATCCTTGACCGCAACACGGCCGTCTTTGAAGAAGGCGACGCCGAACATTTTGCCGGACATCACCGTCTCGCCTTCGACGTTTGCGACTTCCGTTACCTTGAGGTCGAGCGGCTTGGTAACGAGCTTGAACTCAAGCACCTGCTCCCCTGCGAGAGCAGCCGAGGCAGCCGCCGCAAGGACCGCTGATAAGAAGTAAGAGGCGTAACGCATTCGCATGGTATTCCCCTCCTATAATGATCTCAAAAATATCTGGCCGCTTAACTGGGGCAGTGCTGTTATAGCGCAACAATCCTAAGTTTACGAGACTTGCTGGTGACGAGTAAGGCCACCCGCTCCCGCGCGGCGGTGGTCAGCGTTATCTCGCTACCGGCCTCCGTGTTGCGGATCACGAGCGCTGGATAGTCGATAGTCGGGAAAGACGCCGGGCATCGGCGGCAAGTTGTCGACGTAGCGGTTGACCATGCGGAAGAGCGCGAGGATGGCGGCTTGGTAGGTGGTGATGCTGTAGAGAACACCGGCCGCCGACCTCCTTGACCTAGATCGTGCGCTCGTTGGTGGCCCGCAAGCTGCGGACGTAATAGCCGTGTCTCTGAACGGCTGACCTGATCTCGGCGCTTACTTTCAGAATTCTTTTTCTACTCTTCCGCCACTTATTTCCAGAGTAGGACACAGGTATCGCAGAGCCTGTGCCTAGAACGAGCAAGTCGCGCTTGTCATTGCGATAGACATCAAACACTTTTCGCCCCCGCTGATTATATTGATATAGACATGAAATAAGACGGACCAGCTTAATATCTCGAAGGGCTGCGCGGGTTGTAAATCTGCAACGCTCGCCATTTTTGCTTCACCGCGTTCCGGGTCGGGAATGAGCTGATACGCTTCTAGACCGCTTAGTCGGCCTTGACGTGATCGGCGACGGCTTCGGTGCGGGATGAGCTCTTGTGCTCGCGCCGCGAGTATTTCAGGTAGGCGACGCGGCATTTGTCGAGCGGGAAGCCGCCACCTTGCCGCTGGATCACGCCTTCAGCTTCGAGCTTGCCGATGTACGCGCGGCTGCAATCGAGGTGCAGCGCCAGCGCCGACGCGCTGACGGTTACGGGCTTTCTGGATCGCGGCTGAGAGGCGACGGGCGGGCGATCATTGCTGACGGCCTCAGTCATCGTGTTCGCTCCTGTTGCGTCGCGGGAAGATAGACTTGAGCCCAATCGGTTATTTAGATTTGATCATCAGGTTGCCCTTGTACCGCTGGAACTCATATGTCCGATGGCTCTTGCGGTCTGGAGTGGTACCATCATAGCAGCTCGCCGAAATTGTAGCGAAGTAGGAGGTGCCAGACGGTGCCGTGTCTTGCTTCGTTCGGATGCTTTCTGGATCGCAGTAGATCTCCTTCTCGCCACCAATGTTGAAAGCGAAATCCCATTGGTTGATCGATAGGATTTCGGTGCATTTGTGGTCTTCGGTCCAACTCGGCAGCGTGTAAGTGGTAGTGTCACCGTCTTTGGACGGGGTACACCACTCGCCGATGAAATCTATGGGCATCTTTTTCGGGGCAGCATGTGCGTAGTTGGCGGCCATACTGATCGAGTACAGAGCCGCCGCCAAGATCGCCTTCTTCATTTCACTTCGCGTCCTTTCCGAGAGCCAGCTCAGCCGCTCTCCGATCCTCGGTCCATCCATTCGGATGGTTGTTGATATCGCTTCTCGGTAACTGCAACCACGGATTTTCTGGCAGATATCCTCAATAGGGGCGGTCGCGCGTACCCCGCTTTTGCTGGCACTCCCAGAGAACCTAGAGCCTCGACGCGGAGGGACACCATCCTTCGACGGTCCCGGAGCGTTCGCGCAGCTTGGCTATCCTAGCCAAGCCGCCCGCTTTTTCCTTGATCCGCCGAATAGAACCGCTATCTCCGCTTGGAGCTGGCACAGGGTCTACGGACTGGTCCGTTGAAAGTCAGTGACCGTGATCTGAGAAACCACATGCCAAGACGCTGGTCAATTTTTCTACTCGTATCCACTCTCGCGGCATCCGCCAACGGAGCATCACTGCCTGAACTGAGCGGAACTTGGAAGCCGTTCGGGACCGACGACCGTTTGATGACGATTAAGCAGCAGGGGAGCAAAATCACCATCGAAGCAGTGGACCTGTCTTGCACGCTAACTGATGTTCAGCCTTCTGCCGCTGATCCTCACTCGGTTGTTGCCAGCAGCAAATGCTTTGAAGAAAGCGACGCGCTGCACGCTAAAGAGACGCTTACAATCATACGAACCGGACGCGACCTGTTGCTCATAGAAGCTACAGTTCCGATCAGGCGGATCAATGAGAACGAAGACCCGAAGGTCGATGAGACGTACACGAACAAGCCTGCTGTGGTCACGGTTTACCGCAAGGTGAAATCGAGCACGCAGTCATCAACTCGTGTCGTGAACGAAGCGATAGTGCTCAAGCTCTGTCCAAATCCAAATGCAAAGTGCATGGCCCGGGACAATCCGGATTTTTACAAAGACAGTGATCCCGCCTTTTACAATCAGATAACCAAGCCTGCGGGGTCACGCTAAGCAAACGCGACTGGTAGCCGCTGCTTTCGCATTGCTGGCGCAACTTTGGCACGAACTAACAAATAAACGGCAGCAAATCGCAACGATTTGTGTCGGGTCCAATCCTATATCACCGAGTACTTAGACCAGCGGATTGCACGGACGGCAAATAATTTTTTGACCGCGTAACCGGCTGACCACCCCTTTCCCCGGCGGCGCAAGCCTACCGGGGTTGAGGCGTCGGGAGATGTCGCAATCAGCGACTTTAGACACACATAAGAGCACCAAGAAATGAAGGGACTGCTTTCGACCGCCGCCGCGCTGATCGCGCTCGCGGCTCCTGCGTTCGCCGATACATCAACCGCGACCTACGCTCTGATCGACAGCGAGATCGGCTGCAAGGGCTCGGCCACAGACCTGAAGAAGGACCTGATCTTCAGCACGAAGTACAAGGGTCACACCGTGACGTGGACCGGCATCGTTCACGATGTCAAAAACGGCGCGCTCTGGCTCAACTCTCCGGGCAGCCACTCGATAGGCAGTGACTTCGATGTCGATATGGCGCCTGGCGTTGATCTGATGCAGTTCGACAAGGGCGACCGGGTCACCGTGCAGTTCGAGTTCAAGGACTACATGGGCTGCGTCCTGCCGCTGCGCGGCAAGAATGGCGTCGTTGTGAAATGAAGGAGCTGATCGTAATCGGCCCCATCATCCTCGCTACCCTCAACAGCGCGTGGCTTGAAGGCGCCAACGGCAACTGCGCCGCTGTGGAGCGATTGGCGGTTCGAAAGACCACGAAGCCGGGCGAAGGGACGAACCCGTTTGTCACTGGCTTCATGGCTCTCTCGGACGGGCGACTTGCGGCGCAGATGGCGAGCGAGAATGTGCCGGGCGTCCCGGCACCACTTCCCTATCTGATTGTCTACTGGCAGCGCAGATGAGGCGACAAATACTTACCCCTGAACTGCTCGCCACCGTCCCGGCGCTGCGCTTGGATGGCAAGAGCAAGGCCGAAATCGCCGAGCAGTTCGGCTGCACGGTCGGTACGCTGACGGTCACATGCTCGAAAGCGAAGATCAGCTTGCGCCGCGGCGGGCGGCGCCAGCCGAAGCAGCCGCCCCTCTCTGAAGCGCCACCACTGGCGCCGCCGTCTCTACCCGAGAATGAGCCGTGCTGCTTCATCAGTCGCAGGGCAATGACCGCTCTTCGCAAGCGCGCCGCAGCCATGGGCTGCAGCGAGACCAAGCTCGTCAGCGATCTCTTGGAAGTGATCGCGCGCGACAATCTTTACGACGCAGTGCTCGACGACCAACCCCAACCAACCAAAGAAGTAGCAAACTGAACTAATTAGACGCTCACTACTGGCCGCAGCAGCCTCTCTGCTGATGGCGACCACCGCTGTGGCTATCTTCGTGCTGATCGTAGAGCGGCGATGGTGGTGACCGAAATCGTCGCGACGATACTCAAGTTGCTGATAGCTGTCGCCGCCACACAGGCGGGCTGGCATCTCACCAAGTTCGCACAGGACAAGTGGAGTAAGCGAAAACCATGAAACGATCTCTACTCGCAATCGTAGCACTCGCGATGCTGCTTACTACGGCATCGGCTGGCGACTTCAGGGCCGCTGACATTGCCAAACTACCTCAAGACAAAGTTGCGACGATCAAAGCCGACTGCGCCAGAGAATGGGGGGACAATTTCCGTATGCGGGAATACCGCGAGAACCGCCAATACGAAGCTCTGCAGCACCTGATTGATCGCGGCAGCTTTCCCGTTAAGGGAGAAAGGCTGTGATGAAACGTCTCATCGTGATCGCTGTCGTTGCCGCCGCTGTGGCATCAGCAGAAGCCGCGAGCCGCAGCTAGGACGCGTTCGTTGGAGCGTGCTAGTGTATCGTCCTGCCGTCGTTGGAGGGCTTCATCGAGCGGCATGCGGGTGGAATGCCTGTTCAGCTCTCGCTGCTGAGCTGACGGGCTTGGCGCCGATCAGGTGCGTATGCCCTTTTTGGCGAGTAGCAGTTCTTGCCGCTCTTCACGTGGACCTACCTCGCGCGGGCGAAGCCGGGCCGGGCTACGGCCTGGTCCGGGGCCGCTTCAATACCTTCGCGACCGGTGCTGCCAGCCGGCGGCTGTCGGCGGCGTCGATTTGCCCCCGCGAATAGTGCTGCATCATCGCGGCCTCCGCCTCTTGGATCACGATCTCATCGTAACTTGCTGGTGGGGGGCGTCGGCAGAACTTCTTCAGTGCCTGTTGCGCGGTCGTCTCCTCATAGCACACCTTCTTGCACAGACCGTCGAATGTGCCCTGGTCCGGCGTTAATCCAGAGTACGGGAGATGATGTCGCTGCTCGATTGCGAACGTGCTGTTGTTGCCCCACCGGAGCCATTTATAGCTCACGTCGGCAGGAACGCACTCGCCGTCATTCTCATCGAGGCTCTTCGCGCAAATGCTGAAATGCTGCTCCGCCACCGCGCATTCGTGCTTGGTGAATTTAAGATTTGGAGTGACAACCGGCAGGACGAAACGACGTCAGTCTTGTCCGGGTTTGCGGTCGCCCCGCATTCCGCTACCTGCGGATGACCACCGGGCGGCACGACAATGGCATGGCCAGTGAGCTTGAGATCGTTGCTCGCCGTACAGACAACGTTTTGGCAGGACCAGTCCAGCTCGACCAGCGTGACTTTCCGGTTCTTGCTTTGTAGGTGCTTTTGAATATCGCTGTGGGCCTTCTCGTCCTCCCGACTGACGTTAGGGGAATTAACGTTCAGAAAGGGGAACTCTACACCTCGTATTCGTCGGGCGGAACACCCTTGTTCGCAATCTGTTCGGCACAGAGGACGCGCCCACGCCGGTCTGTCGCCCGTTTGAAATACGGCGGGCGACGTTGTTCCATGCGATTGTCATGCAGTAGCGCTTCTCTGGCGCGGCTCTCTGAGAGAGACTTAGTATCGATGAACGGAATAATTCGAGAGGAGATAAGCTGCACTTGAAGAACACGTCTTATTGTGAATGAGCGAGAGTTCTCTCCGCGTTCGCCTTTCGCTTGGTCTTGGCGGTAACGAAATGAACGCCAACGTTAGTCCCATCGACCCAAATCAGCTCGCAGCGCCGAAATGCAAGACCAGTAGAGGATAGAACCAAGAAGAATTCCTGTGCTTTCATCGGGTCGGTTGAGCCCTCGACCTCAAGTTTGGCGCCGCTGTCAGAGGCGTCGAGAAGGATGCAGGTTCGCCGCCATGTCCCGTCTACACCCATGATGCTAACAGTGTGCTTGTTTTCGAAGCGAACACGGTTCGCCTTTCGATTGCTTCCCATCATCTTGCAGTCCCCAATTCCTAATCAGTTTTTCAGAATGGATGCGCTGTCTCCCTACGCGCGATCTCAATGCGCATATCGATCGTCGCACACTGCGCCGATAGCGACGTTCTGGTCGCTTCATGCAAATCGGTTTGTCCGATGATCACCCGGATGCAATTATTCGCAGGAATAGGTATTGGTTCCTCAAACTGTGAAATTATTGCGGCGCGTGGATGGACTCCCGTCAGACGGAAGAGCAGATCGCCGATTACTATCGCAACGCGGGCGATGTTGCCGTGATCCGCGAGACGTATGCAAGCCGCCTATGGTTGGGACATTCATTCAGGGCGCCAGCCATCGATCGAGAGGCATGTGCACGTACCGGCCTCCCTCCGTAGTTAAGCCCCGTCCCACTGAAGCGTCACGCCGTGAAATCGCAGCATGCTCGGCCGGGCGCCTATCGATTGGAACCAACATTTTGTCTTGCGGTTTCCTAGGGTAGCTATTCTCAGAAGGAGGGATTCGAATGCCGAGCGAGAACAGTTTGCAAGAACTATTTCACGACACGCTGAAAGACATCTACTTTGCAGAAAAGAAGATCCTCTCGGCCCTGCCGAAAATGGCGAAAGCGGCCCAGTCCGAGGACCTCAAGGCCGCCTTCCAGAAGCACGAAGCCGAGACTGAAGAGCACGTGGCCCGGCTTGAGAAAATTTTCGAGGAGATCGACGAAACGCCACGGGGCAAGACCTGCGACGCCATCATGGGCATTATCGAGGAAGGTCAGGAGGTCATGAAGGAGTTCAAGGGCGCGCCCGCGCTGGACGCCGGACTCCTTGCTTCCGCGCAGGCAGTCGAGCATTACGAGATCGCCCGTTACGGCACGCTAAAGACGTGGGCAGCGGAGCTTGGCCTCAAACAGTCCGTGAAGCTGCTAGAGGCAACACTCGCGGAGGAAAAGAAGACGGACGAGACGCTAACTAAGCTCGCCGAGAGCGAGGTCAACCAGCACGCGCAAGCGGCCTAAATCGCCACGCCCCGAAACCTGGGGGTTCGCCGGTGCGCGCCGCAAGGCGGGGCGCATGGGCTGCTCAAAAACGGTTGGAACTCGCAGTCATCTCTTGCCTTGGCACATTGTTCAAAAGAAACGTACGCTATGGCAAATTACTTCAACCTGCCGCCCTTTACGGAAGACGGGGACGTCCATGTCGTTGTGGAAACGCCTCGGGGAAGCCGTGCCAAATTCGCCTATGACCCTAAGCTTGAAAGCTTCGGGCTCAGCAAGTCACTGCTGACGGGGCTTACCTATCCCCATGACTGGGGCTTCGTGCCCTCTACCAAAGCAGACGACGGAGACCCGCTCGACATCATGGTGATCCATGACGCCGCGACCTTTCCGGGACTTGTCGTTACCTGCCGTGTTATTGGTATCCTTCAGATCGAACAGAAGAGCAAAAGGAAGTCCGAGCGTAACGACCGCCTGTTTGCTGTGCCGCGAAACTCGCACTCGGAGCAGGCGTTGCACGACGTTGATGATCTGACAAAGCCAATCCGCGAGGAACTAGAGAAGTTCTTCATTGCGACTGACGAACTGGAGGACAAGAAGCTCAAGATCATCGGTTGGAAGGGGCCGAAGATTGCGGTACAGGCCATCAAGGACGCCGCAAAATCTTTCGCGAAGGACGGCAAATAGATTTAGGCGGCTTTGGCGTGCCGCTTCTTGGATGCCTGGCGCTCAGTTTCTTTCGCGAGCCCGCGCAAGTTTACTCAAGCTGCCCAATCGGCCCGTTTGCTTCGGTCGCGCCAATTCCAGGAAAGGAGTTCGTCGCGCCCTTGACTGAATAGCAGCGATATGCGCCACGACGGCAGCGAGTTACCTGGTGATCCAGGTCATTCATTTTGGTCGCGATGATCGGGTGCCGTGCATCACCGCGGTATGGCCCTCGACGGTAAATGCCCGGCTCGATCGCAATAACCGAAATTCGGCGGTCCCCCGCCCCCACGATACCCACAATCCCACCGGTCGGCCATTTCCTGACGCTCACGAGGATAAGGGAACGGTCCAAGAAACAGCCGGATGGAGAGAATGCCAGGGGATCTAATGCACAGGGGAACGTTCGGCCGTTTGATCTTCCCCCGAAAAAATGGACAGGGTTAAGCTGCTTTTAGCTCCATCTCGATCGGGCTGAGATATCCGATGGCCGAGTGGCGACGTGTTCGATTGTAGAAGCCCTCGATGTAAGCAAAGATATCACGTGTGGCTTCCTCACGTGTTGCATAATGCTGGTGATGGACGAGTTCGGTTTTGAGCGTGTGGAAGAAACTCTCCATCGGAGCGTTGTCATAGCAATCGGCCCTGCGGCTCATCGAGGCTCGGAAGCCGGCGGACTGCATCATCTTGCGATACTCCGCGGAGGCGTATTGAACGCCGCGATCTGAATGGTGGATCAGGCCGGCGCCAGGCCGCTGTGTCGCAATGGCCATCGCTAAGGCCGCCAATGGCAGTTCGGCGCGCAAATGATCCGCCATCGCCCAGCCGACGATCTTGCGGCTGTAGAGGTCCATGACCGTGGCCAGATAAAGCCAGCCCTGATCAGTCTCGACGTACGTGATGTCGGCGAGCCAGATCCGGTTCGGCGCTGCGGCGATGAAGTTGCGCTCGAGCAGATTCGCGGCGATCGGGAAGTCGTGACGGCTGTCGGTGGTGCGCACCCGTCGTGGCCGCGCCATGATGGCCCTGATACCGTGGCGGCGCATCAATCGCTCGATGCGACCGCGGCTCGCCCCGCGGCCCTGAGCCCTCAACTCGGCATGGATGCGCGGGCTGCCATAGCGGCCATTGGTGTCGCGGTGAACCCGCTTGATATCGCCGACGAGCTCACGATTGGCGGCGGCTCGCGCGCTCTCCGGGCGCGCCCGCCAGGCATAATAGCCAGCAGGCGAGACGCCGAGCACGTCGCACATGATCATCACCGGATAGTCGGCACGGCGATCTTCAATGAAGCGGAATCTCATTTCTGAACTCCAGCAAAGATCGCGATCGATTTTTTTAAAATGTCGCGCTCCATGCGCAGCCGCTCGTTCTCTCGCTGCAAACGGGCGATCTCCGCCGCGTGGTCCGCCGACGGCAGCGCCGCCTGCGTCGTGGGGCGCCGCGACGCCGCCGTCGGCTCCCGCCTGGCCCCACGTTGCTCTACCCACCGCCGCAACACGGAATCGCGCAGGCCAAGTTCCTTGGCCACCGATCCGATCGAGCGGCCACTCGATGCGACCAGATCAATCGCTTGCCGCTTGTAGTCGTCCGTAAACGACCGACGTTGACGTCCTTCCATCCGACACCTCCTGGCTCTTCGAGCCTACTACAGGTGTCCATCAGTTCGGAGGAGGTTCACGTTCTCAATCCGATAATGTCTTAGTTGTTTGGCTCGAGCCCTGCGTGATCCGCCCGGGGCGAACCGTTCTGTTCTCGCACAACCGCAAAAAGCCATTCAGGTTGTGCCATTGAGAACCTAACAGGATCGAGGCCCATCCTTTAGTTGGCGGTCTCTGGTCTTCAAGAGATGCACATAGGTCCCCCTCTCTTGCATCTCCAGCCAGCCGCGCTGCTCGAACACTTTGAGCTTCGGGGGCCACTATCTTAAGCCAAAAAATGAAAGAATAGCCGCGATCACGACTATCAACCCTATCAGATAAATCAGACCGTTCATGGCGCTTCTCCCTGGTTGCAAACCCCACGCCTACGCTAGGGTCGCGGATTCTTTCTTAGAGCTGGAGTGCTCAAGGGCCGCAGCCCTTTCGAGCTCAACCTCCTTCTGTATGGCCGCTAACGAGTTACCGATCTTATCGACGATCCTGGCCAGGTCAGTATCGGAGATGCTGAGTCTCCTTCGGATAGATTTCACCTGCTTCGCGTCCGCAAGGTTGAGCGTCGTGCGTATAGGGCGTGGTGATCTCAATCGCAGCATAGCCGGTCTCCTGATTTGATTAAGCGGGGTAGAGCCTGTTTGTTCCACAAAAGCATAGCCTTCCGCTGTTCTCGGCTGGATCGGCAATGAGGCGAGCTTTAACGAAGGGCCATCGGCCGGAGGATGATGCTCCCGTAACGGTTGTCGCCTGCCATTTTCTAATTGCTCAAGATGATTATTTTCGGAGTTGATTTGGCGGAGGCGCACGGTGCCCATGTGATCGGTCTAGTCGCCACACTCTCCGATGCGACGTCCATCCAGCACGATACTTTTGATGTCGCCGTGATCGGCCTTAACCTACGCGGACACTCTGCCTGTCCAATCGTGGACGAACTCATGCGCGTCGGGAAACCCTTTGTCCTCACGACGACCTATGGTGTCGGCGCCATTCCCGATAGTTTCGGCATGCCCGACGACGAGAGAACCTATGAGCTGAGAATGTCGTGGCCGACGTTGCCGAGTTGTGCGGCATTGTGGCCGTCGGCGCTTCGAGCTCTGTAAGCGGTGTAGCCGAAGGATTAGCGTGATTTTCGTTTGCGCCGAGGTCGTATCGGCTGTGCCTTTTGGCGTTTGCCGCCACCTTTCTTCGATATTACTCGACAATCTTATCTCCGGAGGCCCCAGCCATCAGGCTTGTACCGGCCTTTACCGCGGCAAACACTTTTTCACTCACCATGAGCTGGGCTTCACGTTTGGCTGCTTTGCCGCCGCGCATCAACTTCGCGATCCGCAAGGCGATCACGCGATTGCCTTCTAGCGCTAGCATCACACGGAGAATTTGCGGCGGCGGGGCCGGTGCATCACGTTTAGGATAAGCAGACCGTAATCGCGAGCAAGGTTTGGTCGATGTCTCACAACGCTGCCTGACTTAGTCACGACGGACAGAAATCTTACCCTCATCAATTCGATAACGCCAAGGAGGTACCCCGCCTTTTGTGCAAGGCGCTACATAATCAGACGATGGTCACGTGCGGGGTAGGCTGTTGAAGCGAAGCATCGGTCTGACTGTCAGCGTGAAATCAAGTCCTCGCTGTCAGCGTGAAATCAAGTCCTCGCCGTAAGCCAATCGGCTGCCCTTCGCAAACGGGCCGTGCCGTTTGTCCCGAAGCCTCCGGGTTAGTTGGCTGAGTTACCTGTGCGCCGTATACGAGCCCACAGCTCCCACATCGCATTGTGAGGTAGCTAGTGCCGGGGCGAAGCTTGACCGAGCTCTGTACGCTGCCGCGGGACTGGCATCTGGGCAATACAGACGTTCGTGGTCAGTTTTGCTGGACATGGCCGTGAGCGCCAGACATTCACGCATCGAGGCCGATCCTCAATGCTCAAAGGGAAGCCCACAGTCTACTCCCGAACGGCTACAAACGTTCCTTCCTCTCTACCTCCTGAAGAATATCTCTTATCTCTTCAACCAGCCAGCTCCTCCCGGTCGGAATGACACGCACCCGGCTCTGATCGGTCGCGCTGACGAGGACGTGAGTGCCAATCTCGCCAATGGTCCTTTCGAGATGCAGATCGGTCTCAGGCTTCCAAGCCAGCGTCTTATTGAGATCGCCGGGGAATACCTGCCACACCGAGCCGTCGTCCAGCTGGACGACATGGCTTTCGGAGTGAGATCGGATTTTCTTTAGCGCCTGCTAACCTCCACCGCGATCGGGATGAAGCTCTCGCTTCTCGGCTTCTGTGGTCTGGATGAGACCCTCGATTCCTTCACGCACGGGATCGTCGCTTACGTTCCGTGTGATTTGACGGTAATGTGCGATCCGCTCATTGAACTGGTCGCATTTCTTACATGCGGCAGCTTCCCGCTTGCCTTGAGGCAACGGGCGATTATCAACTGCGTTCCGCTGGAGACCGAAGTAGACAGCTAACAGGCCGCCAAAACCGCCCTTGCTTGTGATCGGATGCATTTGAAGACAGCGCATCCGGGCGACTTGGTCCACTTTTGAACACTGCGCCCGCCCGCGTCCTAGTGACGCTTGCGGGCTCGGAACGAAGGATCGGTCCCTCCGTTGGTCGATCTCACTCGCTCAAGGAGGATCGTGATGGACTGGAACCGCGTCGAAGGTAGCTGGAAGCAGATGAAGGGTAAGGTGAAGGAGCAGTGGGGCAAGCTTACCGACGACGATATTGATGTGATCAACGGCAAACAGGATCAACTCGAAGGCCGATTGCAGCAGCGGTACGGCTACGCAAAGGATCAGGCGCAGAAGGAAGTGAATGACTGGTACGACCGTCAGAAGTGGTGACGGACACGTAACCATCGACATTGGTCGAAGTGCGTTTGGACTTGTTCAACGAGCTTTTGGCTCTCGGCGCTTGTAAAGCGCAACCGGCGTAGGTTGTGGACGCATCGCCGACGGGTTGAGCGATGAGCGACAGGCCCGCCGTTGACGGCGGCGGGCCTTTACTTTCCGGCTGGTGCCGGCTTGTCAAGAAAATCCAATGCGGTATCGATCTGCTTGATCTGTTGATCGATCTTTTCCCGTTGCTCGGCATAGTCAGTGGTGCCGAGCTGCGCGCTTTTCCTTCGACATCCGTAGATTCGTTGAGACGATCGACTGTCGGGCTACTTCTGACGTGAACTCGCTTCAGGGTTAGAAGCGGCAGCCGAGGCAGGCGCGGCCCGGTTTGGCGCCGAGAGCGGACATGACAATGCTTTGAGTGCTGTTCAGCTTTGAGCCTAGGCTGTGTGACAACTCTTTCGTGGACTGGCCGGTCGAGAGCCCCGGGATCGGTTTCGCGGCTGGAACTTGCTCCAGTGCGGACTCCTTTACGTCTGCGCGCCTATAATCTAAAACGCGTGATAGCCGTTCTCGGCTGCACACAGCCTGAGCCAATAGCAAACGTTGATCCGCCACTCCGCGTGAGCCCGCACTCGCCCAGCCGAAGCAAGCAAACCGTAGTCAGCGTTGCGTCCATCCGTTTGCGCAGTGAGCGGCATTGCTTCATCGTCCAGGCTGAACCGCGAGCTTCCGAGACGCATCGATGCGCCAGGACGGATATGCAGCCATTTCTTTCGCATGCTGCCCGAACATCTCAATCCGCCTGCTTGTAAATTCCATAATGACGGCGAAAAAATCAGTTGGCGACCTGATTGCCGTAAGCCTCAGGCAGAATTCAAAAGCAAATTGCCCGGTGGCCTGGGCGATCTCAAGAAGCTTCGCTTGATAAGCCTGCATGTTTGCCGTCGCTAAAGCGAACCCTTTCGCTGGATCGCTATCCCTCATCCTCTGACTGAGGTCACCTGGTAACGCGTCCACCCGGGTCTCAATGAGGGAAGCATCGTCTTTTGGATCGTCATGTAGCTTAGGAGCTGGTTCAATCGAGACTGCCGCAACAGAGCGCAGAAAATCGTCTTTCGGGCTTCTAACAATGGCCTGCTTGTTCCGTTGGGCTCGCGCGGCCTTTTTGGGATTGCGGACGCGCTTTGACGCTGTTGCCAATTTGCGTTTGCTCATCTGACGCTCCAAGAAAAAGGGGGGCGACCAAAACGGACATTTCTGAAAAGACAACAGGCTTTGCGATGTGGCGTTCCAAACCCTCGGATTGTCCGCATGAACTGAGATCAATCGCTCGTTCTGGAAGTCGACGATGATTTTAGGTAAAGCCCGTCGCCAATGACGGGCTTCCTTCAGTGCGGATGTCCCGATTGGAGTGCATGGGGCTTGCGCGCCTCGCTTAGCGGGGGGAATAGCGAGATGTCGGGCCTAACACGGATGCGGCAATGTCCCCGTTACCGTCTCCACATTCTGGATGAACGCGGCGACTTAGTCAGTGCGGTGGAGTTTGAATGCGCCAACGACGCAGCGGCAAAATGGAAGGCCCAAAAGGTGTTGGCTAGCACCCCGGGGAGCTTTGGCGACGTATTAAAGGGGTCTACAAACTGGAGTGGGCACGCATCGCGCTAACGACTTACGAAGAGGCGATCGGTTCGACCCAGGTCCGCAGCTAGCGACCGCTGGACGCTCTCGGCTTGGTTTTTCGTCAAATTGACAGCCAGAATTCGATTAGTTCCGAACAATGCGGGGCCTTTACGTTGTCGATCGTAGACCATCCAACCCTGAGATGCCTGCCGCACCATAAATCTCGGTGGAGGCGCTAGCTTATCGCTCATGTTTTTACCCTTTTGTTCTTAGCTTGTGCACAGCGAAGTTTTGGCAGACGTAGCTTCAGCAGTCTCAAAGCAAAACTGTGCCGCACTTCGCCCGAAGCAACGGCGGACGCTACCCTCCGTTCCTAGGCGAGCCTGATCCCGCAACCGGTTGGATTCGAAAAGAGGGGGCAACTTGAACCGCTGGGCGTTTTCAATGACTGGCAGAGGAACGACTCTCGACAGAGCTAGTCATCTCCATGCTCTCGGTGAAAGCCCCCATAGAAACCAAGCCGAGAGAAAACCTTCCTACAAGGTTGGCGGCCTCGGCATCCCTCTCGCTGAGGTCGCTTGACGGAGAGGCGGCGCGTTTCGTGATGTTGAACGAGGCACTTCTGGATGAGCTGAGACAGCTGGAGCGCGACACTGTTGAGGGTGAGCGGCGCCTCGCGGAACAAGAGGCGTTGGTCATTAGTTTGAAACAGCAGAAACAAGACGCCAGCAGCGCGCAAGCCGAACTGGAAGGGTTGCGTGAAAACCAGCGCCGCCGTCAGCAAGATCGGCATCGCCTCTTGTCGCTGCTGCAACCGTAGGTCTAAGTCCTTAATCGCGCGCCTCGCGCATATAACAGGAGTGGACACACGCTGCGGTCGGCTTGGTCTACCCGAATACGCCAAGCAACCTCCAAAGGCCCCGGCATGTAGGGTTGTGCTGGGGCCGTTTCAATTCCGTGCGCGTCAGCGTTGCTCAGTCTGACAATCGTCCCGCCCTCGTGCAGCTCGAGCCAGCCGCGCTCAAACTGACGGCTAGCGGGCGAACGACCGCGGCGTTCGTTACGAACGATCTTGCTCCGCGCGGGTTTGCTGACAGATGTCGACATTCGACGCTCCACGGCCCTCTACGCCTCGATCAGGCTGATTCGGCCGGACGCGATCATGGCACGCAGCGCGAGCAAGTGACGCGCGTTTCGCGCTTGTCCCACCTATTCACAGGTAGCCGACGCGCCGAAGCGCCCCCTGAGGGGGCGGACGGATGTGTCTGAAAAGGTCGTGCTCGCGGTTATCGACGCAAGGGGCGCAGGATCAGGACTGGACGGCGCGGCCGGCGGCAGTGATACGGTACTCAACTTCACCTGAATCAAGCGGGTCAGCCTCGACAAGCCCGAACTCGACTAGCCAGGCGACGAGTTCATGGTCGAAGAGCGGCGGGCTGATCCAGGATTCGGAAGCGAGCCGTCTCAGGAAATCGCGCTCGGTCGCAGTTAGGTCCATTCGTTACCGCGTCAGGTGAACCAGGAAAGCCTCGCAAGCATTCTCGGCTTCGGCGAAGGTCTTGAAGGGAGACCCAGCAATTTTGATTGCCGGCTTGTTCAGGTAGATGGGCCGCCACGAGGCAATGAACCCAGGCTGTCCGTGAAGCCCGGGACCGGTACGGCTTTCATTGCTGATCACGAACGAAAATCCGCCGCTGCTCGCCATCCATATTTCGAGCTCGTCCCGTGAGGTATCAACGCGAGTAAAGTGCAGGGCCAAATCATCCCCCACATTCTTACTCGTCATAATGTGTCACGGGTGCAGGCCGGGCGCATTTTACCTGCGTAAATTCCTGACGATGGACAAAGGCGAAACCGCCAGCGGCTGGCAGCGCACGCCCGCCGGCTGAGGCTGTGAACGACATGGGCGCGGGATTTCGGTCCCGCGCTCCCAGCGCATAAGCGCGCCGAAGGTTAGAAACTCGCACCCGACAACAACAGAACTGCACCGATTGCCATAAGTAGAATACCCGGCCAGTTTGCGCCAAGCCCCAGGAATCGCACGCCACGCCTTGAGGGCTCGAGAGTGTCGGGAACCGGTACGGAAGAACGCGGGCGGCTGAGCGATCCCCACCAAATAGCAGTGCGCGCCATATACAAGATTCCGCCGAGAACGAGCAGCGCGCCGAATGCCAGCAGGGGGATATTGCTCATAACCCGAAAACTCCCGGGTTTGCGGTCGCGCCGATCTCAACTTCCGTCAACGCGCGCGGCGCTTTAAAGGTCCTACACGGCGCGTCGCCCGTGGCTGTCCCGTTAGTCTCGAAACAGGACGCTGCCGGGCTCGAAATGCCAGTCCCCCCGGCAGCGCCTTGTCTCAAACTGAGCTCTGAAATCCCAGTTGCTTTTGACATAGCAATGCTCATGCCACAGGCTTGTGACAGCGCCGGCTGAGGCGGTAACGCAAGGGGCCCGCCGGTTCACGCCGGCGGGTTTCTATTTCCGTCGACAGTGTTGCATCCAAGCCCTAGCGAGGCAGCCACATTGCCGCCATGATTGGTTCTAGCCGGTCGGATCGACCAGCGCACTGGCAGGCTCGGCACATCTTCGGCGGGGGCGTGTGCCGGGCCGCCAGCCCTGTTCACAGCCTTTGGATAAGCAGTGAGTAACTGAATCGGCCACCGCAACCGCAATCCGCCCAAACCTCAAGGAGCGAAGATTAGTTCGCGCCGCCGAGCGCTGATGCTAGTCCGACAAAAAGCAAGACAACACAGAGCTGTGAAACGATGCCAAGTGGCCAGCTCAGCTTTCGCTTGGTGTGAATCCAACCGTGAAACCGCTGCAATGATCGAAGCGGCTCCTTCGGATATAGCTTGCTCACCGCTCGCATGGGGTCCGGCAACATTGCCCCCAATGCGCCTGCGAGCACAGCCGGCCCGGCACCGTAAAGCCAGAGCACGACGCCCAGGCCGATGCCAGCATCTAACGTAAGCAACCCGAGATCCTTGACTAACAGCCAGCAGAGGGTCAGCGCCGATTTGGCGCTTCGTCGGTCCCTGATCGAGTGAAGTGGATAGTCGACATGCGGGATCGCATCGATCGCAAAATGACTGGCCACACCGATCGCGAAGGCAGCTACCGGATGATGCGGTATCAAGCTCGCCAATGCGGCACCGACGATCGCGTGTGTTGAGAGGATCATAGTTCCCTGAATGCCACGACAAGGGCAACTGCCACCGCGGCCTAGCCCTACAATGCACCGCTAGCCTTGTGCGCAATTTCATAGGCGGCGGCGCGGTTCTTGAAGTAGTCGAGGACGAAGAGGCGTATCGCGGAGGATAGATTACCTTGCTGGCGATTGCGGTCGATCTCACCAACCAGATCCGACAACGTCATGCTGCGCCGGTAGGCTATCTCCTTCATGGCCGTCCAGAATGCCTCTTCCAGGCTGACACTGGTCTTGTGGCCGCCGACGACGATGGATCGTTTCACCACGGGGGACTGCATCGCTTTCATCGCACCCGATGGGTACTCCCGAGGTCATTTGCCGAGCCGGGGCAATCCGATCCTGCAAACGAGGACGGCTCTGGCGCGAGGCTGGAATACACCAGAGCCGTCCCTTGCTCACCGCCGCGCGCAAGTCCATCGTACCGCAAAGAGCAGCAAAGCGAGGCGCGCACTCGGAGTAGTCCAGAAGCTCCGTTGCTACTTGACGCGGGCTTCGTCGCCGAAGTCTGATCCGGGACGGCATCAGCACATCATCGACGAGCTCAAGCGGTTCGAGCGGCTTTGCCTGGTCGCGGAGGGCAGGCGCAGCCGCGCGAAGGGTTTGACAGATACCCCGTCCGACCGGAAGGTCCTCTACCGTGAAAGCCGGCGTGTGCTGAGCGGCCCGAACCATACGGGCGTAGCGTATAGGCCATTGTCGGAACCAAGCCTTCCAGTTCGTCTTGAATCCTAGCCGCCCTAACCCGGAGTTCTGCGTAATGGCCCCCCGAGCCAATTGGAAAGGCTTCTTGCGTCTATCCCTGGTCACCTGTCCGGTCGCGCTCTATCCGGCGACTTCCGAGAGCGAGAAGGTCTCGTTCAACCAACTCAACCGACAGACAGGGCACCGCATCAAATACCTGAAGGTCGACGCGGAGACCGGTGACGAAGTGTCCAATGAGGACATCGTGGAGGGCTATCAGCTTGAGAAGGATCAGTTCATCGAAATGACGAAGGAGGAGCTCGAGGAGATCTCGCTGGAATCCACGCGGACTATCGAGATCGACGAGTTCGTCGACAAGTCTGATATCGACCCGCGATACCTGATCCGCCCCTACTATCTGCGGCCCGACGGCAAGGTCGGGCACGACGCCTTCGCCGTTATCCGCGAGACCATCCGCGAGATGGACAAGGTTGCGATCGGACGGGTCGTGTTGACCAACCGCGAGCACATCATTGCGCTCGAGCCGCTCGACAAGGGCCTTGTCGGCACGCTGCTGCGCTATCCCTACGAGGTGCGTGGCGAGCAGGAGTATTTCGACGAGATCCAGGACGTCAAGGTCACTAGGGACATGCTGGATCTCGCCAAGCACATCGTGAACCAGAAGTCCGGCCAGTTCGAACCGGAGAAGTTCGAGGACCACTACGAGACCGCGCTCATCGAGCTCATCAATCTGAAGCGCGCAGGCAAGCCGATCGTGCCGAAGGAGCGGCCGCGCGCAGGCAACGTCGTTGACCTGATGGAGGCGCTCAGGCGCAGCGCCGGCGGCGCCTCCAGTGAAGCCAAGGCTCCAAAGAAGCTTCCCAAGAAGGCGAGTAAGGCCGCGGCCGGCCAGAAAGAGATGCTGATGTCGATCGCCGGCAAAGCGCCGGCGAAGGAGACCGCCGCGAAGAAGCCGGCGGCCAGGCCGCACCGCAAGTCAGCCTGATCCTGACTCATCAGGACGGCATGGAACGAACGGCTTCGCGCGGCGTCGATTCCCTGCCCCCGACCGGGGGAAACACCCACTAGGTTGGCGGCCCTGATGCGTAGCATAACGCAAAAACCGTTTGTGCCCGGAGGAGGGAGCAATGAGCAATCGGATGTCGGAGCGAAAGATGCCGACAGCAGCTGAACGGGAAGCTCAAAAGGTCTTTAGAAATGCTGACGCCAAGGTGCCGGTGTCTGAGTATGAGCGCGCCCAACAGGCATTCCATTCAAACCGGGAACGGTTGAAGGCGGAGCGGCTGGCTCGCGATGCGGCGGCGAAGCAGAAGCCTAAGACCTGATCGGCGAAGATATCCGGTCCGCACGCGCTGGATGACTCGGCGCAGTCCGGGCCATGAAAGGCGGTAAGTGACGAATGCAGATGCCGATCGTCTGCAAGAAGCCGGAAGCGGCCCCGAAGAAGGCGGAGGCGCTCTCGAAAGGAGGACTGCATGCAGCGGAGCCATCAGAAAAGCGCGCGGCGCCCACGCCGACTATTCGCCTTGATTGCAAGCGAGGCGTCGCAGATGGCCGGCCGCGCTTCCGTTTGTATTAGCCTGCGCGGTAATCGTCGTCTGGGCCGTCACAGGACCTCTGTTCCGATTTTCCGATACCTGGCAGCTCGTCATCAACACAGGGACCACCATCGTGACGTTCCTGATGGTCTTCCTGATCCAGAACTCGCAGAACCGGGATAGCGCAGCCATCCAGGTGAAGCTGGACGAGATTATCCGGACCGGCTCGGTCCAGAATTCCTTCGTCGGAATTGAGCATCTTACGGCCGACGAACTCGAGGAGCTGCGCGGCCGTTGTGAGCAACGCGCAAAGGCGGTTCTGGCGAAGGAGGAAGAGAGTCGATAGATCGCGCGGGCGGGGCAACGCAGCGATGGACTAGGCGCAAAGTGATGGCCGACGTCCCGGGCGGGCTCAAAAGGAGCCAATGGATGCCGGCCCATCACTTTCCGGTCTGCTAGTTTCGCCTCTGTGAGAGCGAATGCTCCAGGAAGAAACGCAGCATTTCTCTCGTCGCATCCGGTCCGTCCGGATCGGTGTAGGAGCCGGCGGGGCTACCTCCCGACCATGCGTGTCCGGCTCCGTGGATTTCCCAGTGCTCGAGGATTCCCCGGCCGCCGAGGTCAGTATGGACCGTACGGGTGTAGGCATGCCCTCCCGGTACCCGCCCGCGATGCGCCTTCACCGTCGTGCTCGTCCCGCCGATTGACTGCCGGACAATGCGACCCCCGTTTTTCGAATGCACTGTGGTGTCGCGATCGCCGTGGAAGACGATCGTTGGAATGGGCGGGCCGTCGCCCGGCATTGCCGCGGACCCGCCGCCTTGCGTCATGGCGATCAGCGCGGAAGGAAGGTCGGTGGCGGCCCCGCAAGCTAGTCCGGAATGTATGCCGATCGCTGCGTACAGATCGCCGTACGTCGATCCCATGATGGCTGCGGCCGCGGCCCCGGCCGACAGTCCGGCGACGTAGACGCGATTTGGGTCGACGGAAAGGTCACCAATGATCTGGCGGGTGATCCCCGCGATCAGCGAGGGCTCGCCTCCGCCGCGTTGCTGGTCACCCGGGCGAAACCAATTCCAGCATGTCGCCTGGTTCGCTTCGGCCCGCTGCGCGGGATAGGCCACAAAGCAAGTCTGTTCTTCGGCGATGAAGTTCATCCGGGTGCCGGCGGCGAAATCCTCCGGCGACTGCGTGCAGCCGTGGAGCATGATCACCAGCGGAATGGCCTGTCCATGATAGCCGCTGGGGATGAAGAGCCGGTAGGCGCGGCTTCCCGCGGCGTTGCCGTAACTGCCTTCGACGAACCTGGCGCCCTCTGGCACCGTGTCTGCCATGGACGGCGGGGCGCGCCTCAGCGTCCCTCTCAGTCCGAGCCCGGGGAGGTTCTTGGCTAGATCCACCGCCGTCAGTTGCGGACTCCTCGCCTCTGCGGCATGAGCCTTGGCGTCGATGGTCGGCGGCTTTCCTTGTGTAGAGGCGACGCGGTGTGTGCTGGGGGCGGTGACGTCCGGCGCGTTCTCACCCCGAAGCATGCATTGGAGCAGCGCGGTGGCCTCAACGAGCTGGCCCGAGCGCGTGAGGCGTGTGGCTTCGCGAACCATGTCCAGTTTCAGCATGGCTTTACCTCGTCCTGTCAGCGAGAGCGGATTTGACCGCCGGACTGGCATGCAGGGCGCCCAGCACGGAGATCGACGCAATCGTGGCGCGAGCGAGCTCGGGCGTGACGTCTTGCGCGATGGTGGCGAGGCCCAAAACACTGATGTGCACCATCTCGCCGGCCCGCCGCGCCGCCTCGAGATCCTCGCGGCTATAGTTCCGCAACCCGAGGTCCAGGCTCTTTCGGGCCGTGGACTGCTTGACCACGTCGGCATGACGTTCGAGCTGGTTGCGGATTGCGGTCCGGATGAAATCGGTGCGGTTCGAGTAGAATCCTTCCTGCACCATCAAGTCGACCTGACCGAGATCGACAAAACCAAGATTGATCGTAATTTTCTCGCTGTCAGAGGGTTTTGGTCGGATTTCGTGGACGTTCTTAGTCATCGCTTTCCCATCCCTGTACCATCTATATGGATGGTATACGGATGGTAAGGCTTGTTTCAAGTGGGCACGTCTTACATTTTTTTGCCGGAGAGAGCGGAACCTCGCACCTGCGTTGGAACGGCGAATGGCGTGAAAGGGTTGCATCGGCCGGTCAGAGCGCGCCCGTCACAGCAATGACGCTCGAGAGCAGCAATGTCATGGAAGCAGTGTGTTTGCGCTATCGTCTTCAGAACGCGTCTTCCGGAACGCCAGTCTCTTGAACCGGGTGGCCGACAAGGGCTGAGGCACACCGCCATTGTCGGAGCCGGGTGCTGGTCTGACCGCGCACGAACCCGCGCGAGGCGGACCGGAGAGTGGCGATCTTCGAGACCATCAGAGGAGGGGCGAGTGGCGATTGTCTTCGTCACCGGGAGCACGGAGGGGCTCGGGCGTGCGGCGGCGGAGTCGCTTCTTAATGACGGTCATCAAGTGGTGCTGCATGCCCGATCGGCGGATCGCGCAGCGACCATCAGCGAGTTCGCGTCGCGGGCCGCAGGAATCGTCATCGGTGATCTCCGCAGCGCCGCTCAGACCAGAAACATCGCAGATCAGGTCAACGGAATCGGAAGCATGGATGCGATCATCCACAACGCAGGCGTCTACTCGGAGCGGAGCCGTAGCTCAACACCCGAAGGGCATGCCGGCCCCTCGCGGTAAACACTCTTGCACCATACAAGCTGACGGCTCTGATCCAGCGTCCACGTCGACTGGTGTACCTCAGCAGTGGCCTGCACCGCGGCGGGGAAGGTTCGCTGCGCGATCTTGACTGGAAAAGGCGGACCTGGGATTCGGCAAAGGCCTACGCCGAAAGCAAGCTGCACGTCGTCGCGCTGGCTTTCGCCCTGGCGCGACGCTGGCCGCAGATCTTGAGTCCGCGCCGATCACGGCACCGAGGAAGCCCGCAGATTCGCCCGCCCCATACCAACCGACGGTAACGCCGTCGATCCGGGTTGGGTGCGCACAAGGATGGGCGGCGCAGGAGCGCCGGTAGACCTAGCGACGGGACAGCGAACTCAGACTTTGGCCGTAAGCGAAGAAGCGGCCACCAAGCTCAGCGGTCGCTACTGGCATGACCTCCATTGGGGTGAAGGCGGAGGCAAATAGAGTGCCACCGAATCCACCGTTGGCATGTATGTTGATTTGCAAGGGATTGGGTCACTCCGCATATTTTCTTCTCGTTCTACAGCGCGGTGGCGCACGCCGCTGATGTGGTAAGAGGCTTTTGCGCAGGGACTCGGGGGTCTGGGGATGGCTAAGGCAGAAGCCTCAGTTGAAGAACTGGTGGGGATGATCGAGCGCGGCGAGCTTCGCTTGCCAGAAATGCAGCGCCAATACGTCTGGCGGTCGCCTCGCGTGCGCGATTTGATGGACTCGCTGTACCGGGGCTACCCATCCGGGGCAATCTTGCTATGGGAAACGGACGAGGAAGTGCCGCTCCGCAAATTCGCGGTGTCGCAAGTTGGCAATCCCTATCAGAGCGTGCGGCTGTTGCTTGACGGCCAGCAGCGCCTGACCTCGCTTTCTGCTGTCATTCGAGGGCAGCCGGTCACCGTCCGCGGACGCAAGAAGCCCATAGACCTGCTGTTCAACCTCGAACACCCGGAAGGACTAGCCTTCGTCACTGAGGTTGAAGAAAACGGTGACGACGACGATAGCGATGACAGCGCGCCGATCACCGATGATGATACCGACAGCACGGAAGACGAACTGCAAGAGCGGTTCAATAAGATGACATTCGTTGTCAGCACAAAGAAACTCGCTCAACTCCCGCAATGGGTTAAGGTGTCCGACGTGTTCAAGGCGGATTCGGACGCGCAATTTCTTAAGGCTGCAGGCGTCACGAGCTTCGACGATCCCCGGTACGAGAAGTACAGCCAGCGGCTCGTCCGGCTGCGCGGAATCCGCAAGTATATGTACCGGATGGATGTTCTGGAACGCGCGCTCTCCTACGACGAAGTGACTGAGATATTCGTGCGAGTGAACTCGCTCGGCGCTAAGTTGCGCAGCTCCGACCTGGCGTT
Source organism: Bradyrhizobium sp. UFLA05-153 (assembly GCF_054185185.1). Taxonomy (NCBI): domain Bacteria; kingdom Pseudomonadati; phylum Pseudomonadota; class Alphaproteobacteria; order Hyphomicrobiales; family Nitrobacteraceae; genus Bradyrhizobium; species Bradyrhizobium sp. UFLA05-153. Next base: position 4,550 of record NZ_JBBIAM010000094.1, on the reverse strand, counting down.
GGCGCAGATCACTGCAAAGTGGCGGCACTCGCTGCAAACCTTCCTCGATTTTCAAGAACAGTGTGCCAAGCTCGGTTTCGATGTCGATCTTGGTTTGCATCTCAAAAATCTAATGGCCTTCGCCACCGGCCAATCACGCTTCTTGACCGTGGGCAAGCTCGATCTTGAAAAGCTGCAGGCTGGATGGAAAGAAGCGCGCGAGGGGATGCAATTCGCCATCAATTTCCTCAAGAGCAATGCCGGAATCGACTCCCCGGCGTTGCTGTCATCACCCTTCATTCTCATCACGCTTGCGTATTTTGGACTCAAGTCAGACTACAAGATTGGCAGCGCCGACGAAAAGGAACTGCGCCGCTGGGTTCTGTTGGCTAACGCGAAAGGCCGCTATTCTCGCGGGTCGAGCGAAACAATCCTCGATCAAGACCTTGCGACGATTCGCAACGGTGGCAAGGGGCCGGAACTGATCGACCGCCTCAAGCAACAGGTCGGCCGTCTCGATGTCGCTCCGCAAGAACTCGAAGGTCGCAACCAGCGCAGCGCGCTATTCAAGACGATGTTTCTGGCTTTTCGTTCAAAGGGCGCGAAGGACTGGCGTTCGAATCTTGCAATCTCGCTCGACCACTCTGGGGCGCAGCATCAACTGCAGTTCCATCACATCTTCCCGAAAAAGCAGCTCAAAGGCACGTGAAGCCGACGATATTGCAAACCTTGCCTTTATCGGAGGCAAGACCAACCGTGCTATTAGCGACAAGCCACCTACGCAATACCTCATTCCCCTGATCCAACAACACGGCACCGCGCTTTTCGATGCACAGGCGATTCCAACCGAGGCCAACTTGTTGGAAGTCGCAGCATACAAGGACTTCCTCGCTGCGCGACGGGAAAAGACAGCCGAACAACTCAATGAGTTTCTGGCGGGGTAACATGTCGCTCAGGGCGAAAGCGCATGATCCAACCCCGCGCTCATGATAGCTCGCTGCCGTAGTCCTGCGTTACTCATATTGGTGAGGCGGCGCGGCCTGACACCGGATTGGGACGTGTGGGATAAAGTGGTGATCTGGCTTACACAGAACCGAGGCGACAGGACCGAGTCTAATTGACCTCTTCGTGCAGTCAGATATCGTCATTGTGCCAAAGAATCTGCTGCATCAATCCAACCATATTTCGGATTGCACCTATGGGGATAGAGCAACTTAGTGACGAACAGCTAGATGCCTTCGAGTCGAACTATCGCAAGGCGAAGAAAACGGAGGGAGGAAAGTATTCGCTCAGCGAAATTTTGTTGGAGAAGCTACGACGGAAGCCAGCAGTGTTTGGCACTCGTCAAGTTGCTGCAAAGATCATTGAACTGGCACAGCAATCCGAAGATGGATTGTGCACCTATGGTCAAATCTGGTCAGAGTTTCGACCGAATACTCCCTGGGAGGGACACAAGACGCTCGCAGTCGTAGCGTCAAGCCTGGGGCGCGTGGTGCATTATTGCGTCACAAACAATCTGCCGATTCTCACAACGCTCGTTGTCCAGACCAGCACCAGGCGTCTCTCGCACGAGGCCATTCAAAATATCTACAATGAGTGCCGAGAATTGGGGGTTAGCGTGGGCCTCGATCCGGAAGTATTTGTAAGCACGCAAGCAGAATTGGCGCGGCGCTTGGCTTTGCACAATCTTCCAGCCGCCGACTGATCGGGTTGCGCGCCGTACCTATCGAAACGGGGCTCTCACCGTCCTTGAGAATGCGAGACAAACAATAGCCGAGGCTGCTTGACGAGCGCATTGGTCAACCGGTCCGCGAAGCGGTCCGCTACAAAAATGACTGTTCTGCCAAGTGTTTGATCTCATTGCTGGGCCCGGCAGCCACCATATAAATCAACTTTTTTCCTTTAATTTCAATCTACGGCTAAGGTGTTGATACGTCCCATACCAACAAAAATACCAACATCCGCTTGGAACATTTCAAGCGCGTTCGCCAAACGAGGGTTTGTTTGAAGGGTGAGGTGTTACGGCGGGACAGATACACGGCGCGGCAGTCACCTTAAGTCCGTCGATCAGATGCTTTGGAGTTGAAGGCGGAAGCCTTAAGCTCCTGAATTGTGCTATCGGATAACGCCGACGTTCTTATCCGCTCCACGCGAGGCCTTGCTGCCCGTGTAACAAATAAACAGTGGAGGCTGTGATGCCGCAAGCTACACAAATGGGTCCTGATCCTGCAGGAAGAAAACAGGATGGTCGGTTCGCGAAAGGTCGCTCTGGCAACCCGGTAGGACGGCCAAGGGGTTCGCGCAACGTTGTCACCCTCGCTTGCGAGACTTTACTTGACGGCCAGGCGCAAGCATTAACACAGAAGGCGATCGATCAAGCTCTGGCTGGCGACATGGTTGCGCTCCGGCTATGTCTTGAGCGCATCTTTCCACCCCGCAAAGACCGCCCGGTGACGTTTCCGTTGGCGTCTATCAATAGTGCCAGGGACGCCGTTAACTTGTTCGCCACCGTTACTGCCGCCGTTGCCGCCGGGCACGTCACGCCCGTAGAGGCGGCGGAAATCTCCAAGGTGATCGACGGCTACCTAAAGGCGTTCGAAGCTGCTGAACGGGTAGATCGGGTCGAGTGCATATCCCAGCTGACCGATAGCGAACTGTTACGGATTGCGATGGGCGGAGCGGTTGGCGACAATGCCCTCGTGGTCGCAGGTTTTTGCAGGAAATAGTTCGCGATATTATGCTGGAGCGGCGTCAAGCCGCTCTAACAGCCGGATTACCTGCGTGGCCTGCCACTTGCCACCGCGCGGCGCCGAGACTTTTCGCTCGTTCAAGATTGCTGAGATGCGGTTAGCCGGCAGGCCGCGAAGCGGATCGATCATGGCCCGAAGCCTCATGGCGCGCATAAGCGCTTCTGCCTGCCGCAATTGGCCGATATTGGGATTCCCGAGTTGCTGACCACGCGCCTTGGCGGCTGCGAGGGCTTCCTTGGTGCGTTGAGCAATGCGTTCGCGCTCTTTCTCCGCAACAGCCGCGTGAATGTGCAGCATGAACGGATCCACATCGGGACCTAGTTCAGTGACGATGAATGGGATCCGCTGCACCATCAGTCCACTGATGAAGTGAACGTCGCGGCTTAGCCGGTCCAGCTTGGCAATGACAATTGGGGCTGCGCCTGACTTGCCACCGCGGCCAAGCTTGCGAGCATATTTCATGGCTGCTGCGAGCTCGGGTCTACGCTCCAGCGCATCAGCGCCCTTGCCGGTCTCGACCTCACGGTACTCGGCTTCAATGCTGTAGCCGTGCTGCGCGCAGAATGACCTGATGGCACCTTGCTGCGCTTCCAGGCCTAGACCGCTGCGGCCTTGCTTGGGTTTCGAAACGCGGATGTATGAAACGGCGGGACGCATAGAATTTTCATCCTCTCGAAAATTACAAGTGATTGCACGTCCATTCGTAAACATGGCTCACTCTACCGGATCGATACGCAATTCGGAATCCGCTTTCTTAAGGAAAGCGCAATTCCTCAGCATGGCGATGAGTCATGACAGCGGCCAACGGATGCGCGTGGTCAAGCCCTTCAAGCAGCAAGATCTGACCAAGCTCTTTTGGCCGAGGGGAGGGGGAGGGAAAACTTCGCGGAAAAAGCATGCTTATGCGGATGAGCCTCGTCCAAAAACGAGCGCTTAAAAAGGTTGATCGTGCGGCGGACTTGCGCTTGTAGCCGCGATCTCGCCGTGGTGCATGGGTAGATACGATCAACACAAGAAATCGGAGACCCGGCAATGTCCCACAGGGCCAAAGCGATAATGGGGACCTCAGTGCCCGACCGCTGGATGGCAGAGATCAGCTATTCGGACGGCAAACAAGAAACGATAGCGTTCGAGGAGCTGGAGGACCTGGATGAGATAGTAGAGAGGGGGCCGGACTGGAACACGATCGAGAAGATCGTGATCACGCTTAACCGTCCGCTTCCACCATGCAAGCTCTTTACAGAGCTCTTAGTTGAGTAGCGCGTTGATGATGCGGAGCGCCTGCTGAGTTTGCAGACCTATGCTCGTTCACGAGTCCGGTGATCTCGTTGCCCGGCGGTCCGATGTTGCTGCAGCATCCGATTGAGCTAACTCCGGCGCTCGCGCTTCCCTGCGCAGGTATGCGACAGCGGACGAAGACCGGATGGGCGCGCTGGGTGACGTCAGCCGCAGGCGCATCGATGCATGGCAAGACCGCCATGCACATCCGCCGAACGGCTCTGGTGGTGGACAGCTGTCGCTGAAGGGGGTGGGTGACCCGGGGGCGCTTAGCCGGGATTGAAACCGACCTGGTACCCGTACAGGTTACTGACACTTGTTTTCTCGTTCGCAACGAATGTCTGCCGTCCCGATGGGTGGCCTAAGCGGCGGCGCTGACACAAAATGCCGCAAACTTCCGCTTCGGGCGGCATAGCGGGCGACACCCGGACTTGCTGCTGGCTGAACCAGTTGCGAATGACCCTGGCTGTGTAAAAACGCGAAGGATTGAAACACGGCTAGAATTACATTCTGCAGTTTGTCATCTAAGTTGAAATCGCTTGC
>NZ_JBBIAM010000093.1:0-39066 GCF_054185185.1 Bradyrhizobium sp. UFLA05-153 | reverse complement strand
GCGCGGACTCTCCAGACTCACCGATATCGAACTCGGCGCCGAAATCGGAGCGGCTGGAAATGTGGGTAATTGAAAGCTTCACCGGACGGATACCACGGCGCCGCTGTAGCCGGCGGTCTTCTCGAAGGAGGAGCCGGTGGAAATCAGGCGACGCAACTGTTCGACCTCGACTAAAGGGGTGTTTTGCTGGGGGTATTCGAGGCCCTGCGCAGGCGGCGAAAGGGGCTCAGCGCGGCTGCTGCATCATCAGCCAGAATGGGCAGTGTGGGGCCTTCTTGATCTTGGCTTCGCCCACCCGATTGTCCTTACATCGGTTCGATCCGGCCTGGATTTTGGGGAGTTGGGGAGGGGATAAGGAGATGCGAGACATGCGGAGCGTCGCATTGAGCCTTGAAGGAGCGACATCACTTGTCTCTTGGTCGCAAGGCCTTGAGGAGCTTGCCCTCGATTGAATCGATGAGGAATATCGAGCTGTCCTCAGTGAGGTGCACGCTGTCTATGGCCGCAGGAGAATGGTCGTTTAAACGTGTGAGACATCCATCGGCATTGCAAAATACCTGCCAAGCCGAAATGTATTCGGCACCTTGTTGTGTGAAGAACATGCGGGCCTGTTCGTCATCCCAAAGGTTGTTCACAAAACTGCTAGATCGTGCGGGCAGTAACTGTCTGCGCGTGATGTAGTAGCTTAGGGCCTGCTCCGGTAAACCGCGCTTCCACGATGGTACCGGGCCTAATACAATTATTCTTGGACCGATCAGTTTCAATGCAGCCAGCGTGTTGCTCCAGCCTGTCCTCGTGCTTACGTCGAGAGGGCCATTTGCGTGCAGCAGGACGACGTCGGGTCGAATAGAGCTGAGGATTTGTCTCACACGCTCATTGTTTTCCGCGCAGGCGACAGAAATCGGACCGCTCAGGAGCGGCATACAAGAGCTGGCGGTAACTTGAACAAGTCCGGACGGCTGACGCGACTGGAGAACTCGGAGCCCGGGCATCAGCGATCCAGCTGTGGAATCACCCCATACGGATAAGAGCGGGCGAACGTGCTCGAAGCATTCATCGGCGAACTCTGTTTGAGATCCCAAGTCCAGCAGACATCGGCCGAATCGCCATGCGATTGGCCGCTCCGCTGCAGCCGCTCTCAACTCAGGTGGAAAGCGGCCGGAGAAACCGTCGGATTGGACTACCACGAATCCGGCAATTGCTGTCGCCAGCATGCCGCCGGCCAGCAGACCAATTCTCTTGCTGCTCAACGCTCCGAAACGGATTGGCGTCTCAATGAGGGCAAATGTAGCCCAAGCGAGGGCATAGGAAGCAACAACGGCCAAGCCGCGCTCTAGCAAGGTCAGTGGCAGGAACTTCACGGCAGCAGACAGCACCAAGACGGGCCAATGCCACAGGTACAACGGATAGCTTATCTTGCCGGTAAGCACCGTGGCACGATTAGAGAGCATGAGAGCAGCCAAACGACTTCTTGCGCCACCCGCGATGACCAGCATCGACCCAGCGACCGGCAAAGCTGCGCGCCAACTCGGATAGTCCGCCTTCTGATCGATCAAGAGAGAACTCGCCACCACTAAGGCCAGCCCAATTGCAACCACAGCATCTGGATTGGCAACGCGCGCGAGGGGCGCGTGCCGTTCGCGCCACGCAAGGATTGCCCCGGCCATCAATTCCCACGCTCTAGTGATCGGAGAGTAAAAATCCAGATCGCGATGGTGATCGAGGAGGACCGAAACCCCGAAGGATAGCGCACCGACGAGCAATATCGCGGTCCACCATCGACGTGGGGCCGCAAGGAGCGATACAGCGAGGGGCCACAGGATGTAGAACTGCTCCTCTACCCCAAGCGACCAAAGGTGGAGCAGCGGGAATGTATGCGTGTCCGGGCTGAAATATCCTGACTGAAACCAAAAATAGAAGTTCGCGGCGAATACTGAGCTCGCGGCAACTTGCGCTCCAAGGCGAACAAAGGAATCCGGCAACAATATAAACCATGATGCCAACAGAACCGTCGACATAACAAGGATAAGGGCGGGGAAAAGCCGTCGTACGCGCCGCGTGTAGAACTGCGTGACCGTGAATGACCCTTGCGCGACTTCATCGAAGATAATTCCGGAGATGAGATATCCAGAGATCACAAAGAAGACGTCAACTCCGATGAACCCACCGGGGACGTACTCTGGATAGGCGTGAAAGAAGACAACGGCCGATACGGCAACGGCGCGCAGCCCGTCGATCTCCGGCCGGTAACCCGGTGCCTGTCCCATTGGTCCGCCTGAATGCTATGCAACACATCCAGTATTTAGCGACATTTTCGGGGCGCGGTGGAAGCGGGCGAGGCCGGTTCCCCTTTCGACGATCGGGCTAGCACCTGACAAATCACTGATTTGCCCGACCTGGAGAAGAAATTTACTTCGATCGCCTGCTGCGCCTCGCCAATCGCACGCCAGCACCGCTCCCGTTCTCCGGAATGAACTCGACGCCGGCCTTCTCGAGGCGGCGACAAGTGCTTGGCCGGTTTCGGCGCGGCCGCCAATTGGCCCATCGACCGATTCCAACTGCTACGCCAGGCGAAGATCAAGGCACGAGAGGCCAAATGCAGCGATCGGGGTTAGCGATCGATCAGGCCGATCTGCGCCGTCCAAACGCCACGATAGGCGTCAAGCCCGGTGATCGGAGCTGCGGGGACGGGCATCGGCGCCGCGATGGGGTAGGAAGGCGGCCATTGCGCAAGCATTGCGGCACCGCGCGCCGTGCCTGCGGCGTCTTCCGCTGCAAAGACGCGCTGCGTCGGTCGTAACGCGCCGACGGTCTGACAGAAGGGAAGATTGCCGGCGAAGGTCCCTTCGACGATGAGATCGCCGCTGGTTGCTCCCATGCGCGTCAGCATCAGATCGCTGACCAGGGCGCAATAGAGCGTCGCAAGCGCGGTTCGATCGCGCGCTGCGACTTCGCCGCGGATCACGCCTTTGGTCGTCGCATAAGGTCCGCCATGGCCGGAAAAGCAGGGCAGAGCCATCGCGCCCGAGGCGACGACGCGTTCGATCGCGTCAAGGTCAGGATTGCCGCCGCCCGCGATGACGGCGTATTCACGCCCGCCCATGAAGCGCCCGCAGGCGATGGGGCGGCCGAGCGCGTCGACGTTGGCGAGCGTGTCGTCGCGAGGATCGAGCTGATCGAGTGAAAGGCCCACGCTCATCAGGATCACCCAGGTCCCGGTCGACAACACGGTGAACGGCGCCTGGCGCGAGACGAGGTAGGGCAGAAGTGAAGCGTTGGAATCGTGGATACCGCAAAAGACTCGCGTTTCAGGCGCGAGCCCGGTCAGGGCGGCGATTTCAGGCTGAATCGGACCGAGCGGATCGAAGGCGCGGCGGAGCGGCGGCAGCAAGTGGTCGACGCTGAGAGCTTTGACGATGCTCGAGATCTGTCCCTGCCGCGGCGCCCAGAGGTCGGTATGGGCGCCGAGGGTCGTGATTTCAGAGACAGCGATGCCGCTCAGGCGCCAGGTCCAATATTGCGGGTAGCCAACGAAATACCTCGCATCGGCAAAGAGGTCCGGACAGCGCCACTTCTGATAGGCGAGCTGCCGGCCGAGATTGAGACCGGCTGGCAGTCTCGGCGACAGGCTCTCCGAAAAGGGCGGCCGCAGGCTGGCATAGTCGGGCTCGATCACTTCTACGCCCGTGAATTCGTAGTCCATGACCGGAGCGGCGAGCGCGCTCTCGCCGATCAAGGCGCCGGCAGCGCCATGCGCGGTCGGAACGATCGCACTGATCTGATGCGAGCGTGCGGCCTCACGAAGCGCATCGAGAAAGAAGTTCCACGCGTTCTCAACATCTTCGTGCGGATAGGGCGGGCCCGGCCGGATGCAGTTGGGCGCCGACTTTTCCCAGAGAAGTCGGCCGTCATCGAACAAGGCAAGCTTTACATTGGTCTTGCCGATGTCGAGGACTGCGACCGTCTGGCTCATCGTCAAGCTACATCTCAACAAGCAACATCACGCGTGTCATGGCCGGCTTGTCACGGCGATGACAACGAGGGCCGAAAGTGCGTCGCCCGGCCGCGTTCTGCGGCGGCCAGGCGACGAGCCTAAGTCAGAAATCGAAGTCCTTGATGTTCTGCTTCGTGAAGATGAAGGGCGAGCCAAGCAGGATCTCACTGCCATTGACCACGTTCAGCTTGCCGAGCTTGCCCGCGTCCACCGAGGTCGCGCCGGGCTTCAGGGTACCGTCGACGACGGCACGCATCACGTAGGTCGCGGCATAGCCGAGATCGACCGGGTTCCACAGCACGACCGACTTGACGCAGTCCGCGTTGACATAAGGCTTCATCGCATTCGGCGTGGCAAGGCCGACCACCGCCACCTTGCCGCAGAGCTTGGCCTTGGTCACGGCCTCCGCCGAAGCCGGCGTCGCGACCGAAGTCATGCCGAACAGGCCAGCAAGCTTGTCGCCATGCTTGTTGATCAGCGTCGTCGCCTGGTTGAAGGACAGGTTGTTGTCCTCCTGCGCCTCGACTGTCTCGAGCCATTTCAGCTTGGGGTGGCACTTCTGCGCATAGGCCCACATTTCGGCGATCCAGCGTGCCTGGTTCGGCGTCGTGAAGGTCGAGGTGACGATCGCAAAGCTCTTGTCCTCGCCGGCCTCCTTGGCCATCGAGTCCATCATCGCCTTGGCGATGCCGTTGAACTCGGCCTGGTTGACGAACCATTCGCGCGCATCCGGCGTGGAGTTGGCGTCGTAGCCGACGACGTGGATGCCCTTCGACAGTGCCTTCTTCAGCACCGGCGCGATTGCCACCGGATCGTTGGCGGCGAAGAGAATGCCGTCGACGCCGCTGGTGATGTAATTGTCGATGAACTTGATCTGTTCGTCGATCTTGGCTTCGGTCGGGCCGTCGGTCTTCACCGTGACATTGCCGAGCGCCTTGGCGGCCTCCTGCATGCCTTTCGACGTCGCGTTGAAATAGCCGATGCCGATCAGCTTCGGCACGTCGACCAGCGTGATCGGTTTGCCGGCCTTGTCGGCCGCATTGGTTGGCCGGCCGCCGTCATAAGGCTTGGCCGCTGGCGCGGCGTTGGCCTCGCCAGCCGCACAGGCAAGCGGATTGACCGGCAGGTCGTCCGCGCCGTCCCATCTCTTGTCCGCTGCCGAGGCCGTTCCGGCCAGAAGCGTCGCGCTGAGAAATGCAAAGGCTAATCCGAGCTTCATCTTGTTGTCCTCCCATGTTTAAGCCGCTGTTTTCGCGGTCAGACACTCCATCAAACGCCGTCGCGGCGCCGTTGGAGCGAACTCGCCACAAGAGTTGAAAGGATGAGAACTGCGCCGATGACCACGATCGTCGCATCGCCCTTGACGCCGGTCAGGGCCAGTCCGTTCTTCAAGAGCTGGATCATCGCCAGGCCAACGACCGTGCCCCAGATCGTGCCGACGCCTCCGAATATGCTGGTGCCGCCGAGCACCACCGCCGCGATCACGTCGAGCTCATAGCCGATCCCCATGTCCGAGCGGGTCGTGGTCACGCGTGAGACGAGAACACAAGCGGAAAGGCCGGCCATGAGGCCCGATAGCGTGTAGATGATCAGCTTGACGCGATCGACCGGCAAACCGGAAAAGCGCGCGGCGGTCTCGTTGTTGCCGATCGCATAGAGAGTCCGGCCGAAAGTGGTGCGGTCAAGAACGATTGCCGAGACCACGATCGCGATCAGCAGGAGCCAGAGCTGCGCCGGCACGCCGAAAAGGTTTTCCTGTCCGATGAAGTAGAACCATTCCGGGTAGCCGCGCACCGAACGCGCCTGGCTGATCCCCTCGGCGAGGCCGCGATAGAGCGCGAGCGTCGCGATCGTCATGATCAGTGGCGGTACTTTCACCCTGGTGATGACGATCCCGTTGAGAAGACCTGCCGCGGCACCGACGAGCAACGAGAAGCAGATCGCCAGCGGCAAGGGAAAGCCGAAATTCTTCCAGGAATAGCCGAGCAGGATGGCGCAGAGCCCGACGATCGAGCCGACCGAGAGATCGATGCCGCCGGTAATGATGATGAAGGTCATGGGCAGCGCAATCAGCCCGACCTCGGTCGTCAGCCTGCCTTGATTGAGCAGATTGTCGAGCGTGAGGAAGCGGCTGTTCAAGCCGCCGAGCACGATCAACGCAATGAGAAGGATCACCGCGAGCATGGTCTCGTGGCGCAGCAGCCACCAGGGGACGACGCGCTTGGCGGTCTGGGGAAGGGGGATTTCGCTCATGGCGCTCATGCTCCGGCCATGCGCCGGCGCCGCAGAATGTCGGCGATCACGGTCACGAGGATGAGCACGCCCTGGACCGCGCGGATCCAGTAGGGCGAGACGTCGATGAAGACCAGCGCGCTCGCGATCTCGGCGATCAGTACGGCGGCAAGGGTCGAGCCGATCACCGTGCCGACGCCGCCGAGGATGCTGACGCCTCCGACGACCGACGCGGTGATGATCGTCAGCTCGAGATTGGGCGGCACGGTCGACTGGATGACGCGCAGCTGCGTCGCATAGAGTAGGGCGGCCGCCCCGGCAAAGAATCCGTGCAGCGCGAAGACCATGACGATCGTGCGCGGCTGCGAAATGCCGCAGAGCCGCGCCGCTTCGGCGTTGCCGCCCACGGCGTAGATGGCGCGGCCTGAGGCCGAATAGCGCATCCATAAGGCCGCCAGGATCGTCACCAGGATCATGAGAAAAACCGGGAACGGCAGCACACCGAAGAGTTCGATATCGGCGAGATGGAAACTGTCGGGCAGGTCGGTGATCCATTTGCCCCCGGTGACGCTGATCAGGCCGCCTTTGAGGATCGACAGCATGCCGAGCGTAACCACGATCGCCGGAATGCGCAGGTAGGCGATGATGGCCCCCTGCAAGGCCATTACGAGGACGCCGGCAACGAGCGCCGCCAGCCAGGCGACCACGATCGGCGCGCCGTTCACCGCCAGAGTGCCGCTGATCGTCGCCAGGACGCCGATCAGCGCGCCGACGGAAATATCGATGTTGCCGGAGACGATCACCATCGACATGCCGACTGCTGCGACTGCGATATAGGCGTTGCCGAGCAGCACGTCGGAAAGATTGCGCGCCGCCAGAAAGCGCGGATTGTAAAGGCCAACGGCGATGGCGAGGCCGATCACCGCGATCGCGAGCAAAGCCTCCTGCGAGGCAAGCACCTTCAGCCGCCGCCGCGGATCAGCCTCGGTTCCGGCCAAGGTCAACGTCGTCATGCCGCTTTCTCCGCGTTGTCATGACTGCCCATCATCGCTGCGCCGATCGTTTCCTGGGTTGCTTCTTCGCGCGAAAATTCGGCAACGATACGGCCTTCGCGCATCACGAGCACGCGGTCGCTCATGCCGAGCACTTCTGGCAGCTCGCTCGAAATCATCAGGATGGCGAGCCCCTGGGCCGCAAGCTCGCCCATCAGCCGATGGATTTCCGCCTTGGCGCCCACATCGATGCCGCGCGTCGGCTCATCGAGGATCAATAGCTTCGGCTCATTGGCGAGCCATTTGCCCAGCACGATCTTCTGCTGATTGCCGCCGGAGAGCTTGCCCGCGATCTGCTCGAGCGAGCTCGTCTTGACCGCAAAGCGCTTGACGCCGTCGTCGGCAAGCTTGCGCTCGGCGCCGCGATCGATGAAGCCGCCGAATGCGACCTTGCCAAGCGCGGCGAGGCTGAAGTTCTCGCGCACACTCATCGGCCGCACCAGGCCCTGTGTGCCGCGATCCTCGGGGACATAGGCGAGGCCCAGGGACCGCGCCTGTGCCGGCGAGCGGATATCGACCTTCCGTCCGGCGATCCGGATTTCGCCGCTATCGGCCGGCGTGACGCCGAAAATGGTTTGCGCCAGCTCGCTGCGACCAGAGCCGACGAGGCCGGCAAGGCCGACGATCTCGCCGGCGCGCACCGTGAGCGATACGCTCCTCGTCAGCGGCCGTCGTTCGAGGTCTTTCACCTCCAGCACCGGCTTGCCGATCGGAACCGTGATCTTCGGGAACAGGCTTTCGATCCTGCGGCCGACCATCAATTGCACGAGCTCGGCCGCGTCCGTGTCGGCGACGCGCTTGGTCGCGACATGCGCGCCATCGCGCAGCACGGTGACACGATCGGCGATGGCGAAGATCTCGTCGAGCCGGTGGCTGATATAGATCACGGCGACGCCGCGGGCTTTCAGCTTGCGCACGATATCGAACAGCCGCGTCACGTCGTACTCGGTCAGGGCCGCGGTCGGCTCGTCCATGATCAGGATGCGCGCGTCCTGCGACAGCGCGCGAAGGATTTCGACGCGCTGGCGATTGCCGACGCTGAGCGAGCCGACGATGCGGTCGGCTTGCAGATCATGAATCTCGAGCGAAGCGAGCAGGGCATTTGTCTTCTCCCGCATCGCCCGCCAGTCGATCCGGCGAAGGCCTGCGCGCGGTGCATGCCCCATGAAGATATTTTCAGCAACGGTGAGCTCGGGAAACAGCAGCAGCTCTTGATAGATCGTGGCGATGCCGGCGCGCCTTGCATCGTCCGGACGCGCTAGGTCGACCGGCTTGCCGTCCACGAGTACCTCGCCGCGATCGGGCGGGAACACGCCGGAAACGATCTTGATCAGCGTCGACTTGCCGGCGCCGTTCTCACCGAGCAAGGCGTGGACTTCTCCCCTGGCGGCGTCGAACGAGACGCCGGACAGCGCCCGCACGCCTGGAAAGGATTTCTCGATCGAGCGTACCGACAGAAGCGGCGTTCCGGGAGTTTCACTATGCGCGTCCGTTGTCATGGTCACGCCGCCGCATTGGTTTGAGCGCCTGCATCGACAACAACGACGCGGACACCGTGCCCGCGCAGCATGTCGAGTGCGTCGCTCGGCGCATCGGAATCGGTGATCAGCGTGTCGATGCGCGAGAGTGGACAGACGACAAGGCTGCCGCGCGAGACGAATTTCGAGGAATCGGCGAGCACGATCAGCTTGTCGGCACGCTTCAGCAGTTTCGATTCGGCGCGAGCGAGCAGGGGATCGCCCTCGATCACGCCGAGCGGTCCGATCGAGATCGCGCTCATGAACATCCGCGTCGCCGAATAGTGCTGGATCGCATCCTCTTCAAAGGGCGAGACGATCATGCCCTGCTCACGATAGACCTCGCCGCCCGGCAAGGCGACGCGGCATTTCGACGTGTGGATCAGCGCGTCGGCGAGCAGATAGGAATTGGTCAAAACCTTCAGACGGCGTTCGCGCAGACATTCGCCCATCTGGTACGTCGTCGTGCCGCCATTGATGATGATCGTCTCGCCGTCGGCGCAGAGTGCGACTGCCGCCTTCGCAATGGCGCGCTTGGCGTCAATATTGAGCGTCTGGCTGACGTCGAAGGAGCGGGTGGCAAGGGAGAGGACGTCGCCCGGTGCGCTGGCGGTTTCCGGCAGGGCTTCTAGTCCGCCGTGCACCCTGATCGCGACACCTTGCTCAGCGAGTCTGGCGAAATCGCGCCGTATGGAAGCTTCGGAGACGCCGGTCGCGCGACAAGCGTCGGCGATGCGCACCAGCGACCGCTCACGCAAGAGTGCCTTGATGACCTGCCAGCGTTCCCGCTCGTGCACGTCGCCCTCCCTTTTGCCCGCAAATAGGTCATGCTCTCGACCATTGGTCAACTGCGAACCGTCAAGTTCGCTCAATATCGCGCTGCATCAATCATATTGCGTCGCGATGGTGAGCGTGGATGATTGACCGTGATTGAATGGCTGACATAAGCTGCATCAAGGTAAAGCACAGGGAGAACGCCTAATGAGCGAGGTCGCGGCCACGCCCCTGCCAAACCTATGGGACGACGCGCTCGCCGCCGGGCTCGATGAGGCAGGTCAGTTGCTGTACCGCTCGAACCTGCTCGGGGCCGATCTGCGCATCACCAATTTCGGCGGCGGCAACACCTCAGCCAAGATCGAGATGAAAGATCCGCTGACGCGCGAGAGCGTACGGGTGCTCTGGGTCAAAGGCTCAGGCGGCGACATCGGCTCGATGAAGCGCGACGGCTTTTCGACGCTGTACCTCGACAAGCTCGAGAGCCTGAAAGGTATCTATCGCGGCCTCGCCCATGAGGACGAGATGGTCGCCTTGTTCAGTCACTGCACCTTCGATCTCAATCCGCGTGCGAGCTCGATCGATACGCCCTTGCACGCCTTCGTGCCGCACCGGCATGTCGATCATGTCCATGCCGACGCGGTCATCGCCATTGCCGCCTCAGTCGACGCCGAGCGTCTGACCCGCGAGGTTTTCGGCGGCAAACTCGGGTTCCTGCCGTGGCAGCGGCCCGGCTTCGATCTCGGCCTGAAACTCGGCGAGATGGCTGCGCGCCATCCCGACTATGTCGGCGTGGTCCTCGGCGGGCACGGGCTGTTTACCTGGGCCGAGACGTCGAAAGCCTGTTACGAGATGACCTTGCGCGTGATTCAGCAGGCTGCCGATTGGCTTGCTGCGCATGAGCAGAAGCCGGCTTTCGGCGGCGCCAAGGTCCAAACGGCCTCGCCGGAGAAGCGCCGCGCGATCGCGGCCAGGCTGATGCCGCTGATCCGCGGCAAGATCTCCACCGACGAGCGCAAGATCGGCCATTTCACCGATGCTCCGGAGGTGCTGGAGTTCGTCAACTCGAGCGCGCTGACGAAGCTGGCGCCGCTCGGCACCTCCTGTCCGGATCACTTTCTTCGCACCAAGATCCGACCGCTGTTGCTGCCCTACGATCCCGTGCGCGACAATCTCGACGAGGTGATCGCCGGCCTCGACGACGTTCTCGCCGATTACCGGCGAGACTACGCCGCCTATTACGGGCGCTGCAAACATCCGGACTCGCCGGCCATGCGCGATCCCAACGCGGTCGTGTATCTCGTTCCGGGCATCGGTATGTTCACGTTTGCCAAGGACACGGCAACGGCGCGCGTTGCGGCCGAGTTCTATGTCAACGCGATAAACGTCATGCGTGGCGCCTCGGGCGTCAGTGCCTATGTCGGCCTTGCCGAACAGGAGGCCTTCAACATCGAATATTGGCTGCTGGAAGAGGCCAAGCTCCAGCGCATGCCAAAGCCGAAATCGCTCGCCGGGCGGATCGCCTATGTGACTGGCGGCGCCGGCGGCATTGGCGGGGCGACCGCGCAGCGGCTGCTCGGCGAAGGCGCGTGCCTTGTCATTGCCGATATCGACGAGAAGGCGCTGAACGAGCGCGTTGCGGCGATCACGAAACGCCATGGTCGCGACGCGGCGATCGGTGTCAAGCTCGATGTAACCGACGAGGCGGCGGTGGTCGCCTCGTTCGAAGAGACCGCGCGCGCCTTTGGCGGTGTCGACATCGTCGTCTCGAACGCGGGGATCGCTTCGGCTTCGCCTGTCGAGGACACGAGTCTTGGGCTCTGGCAGAAGAACATGGACATTCTCGCCACGGGTTATTTCCTCGTCTCGCGTGAGGCGTTCCGGCTGATGCAGCGTCAGAACATCGGCGGCGCCATCATCTTCGTCGCATCGAAGAACGGCCTTGCCGCTTCGGCAGGCGCTTCGGCCTATTGCGCAGCCAAGGCGTCGGAGATCCATCTCGCCCGCTGCCTGGCGCTGGAAGGCGCGGCACATGGCATCCGGGTCAATACGGTCAATCCGGACGCGGTGCTGCGCGGCTCGAAGATCTGGGAAGGCGAGTGGCGTCAGCAGCGTGCGGCGTCCAACAAGGTCGCCGAAGACCAGCTCGAGGAAGTCTACCGCCAGCGCTCGATGCTCAAACTGTCGGTTTTCCCCGAGGATATCGCCGAGGGTGTCTACTTCTTCGCGTCCGACCTTTCGGCCAAATCAACCGGCAACATCCTCAATGTCGACGCCGGCAACGCGCAGGCCTTTACGCGATGAGCACGCCGTTCTCGATCAGCGCGGATTTCATCGCCGACCACAACGCGCGGCTCGAAGACGCCACCACCGAAGACTACGACGCCCTGAAGCGCGCGCTGGCGCGGCAGGGGATCGACGCGGAGGCCCTGGTGCAGAAGGTCGTGGCCTTCGGCGTCGCCATTCCGACCTGGGGTGTCGGCACAGGTGGCACGCGTTTCGCTCGCTTTCCGGGGCCGGGTGAGCCGCGCAACGTCTTCGAGAAGATCGACGATTGCGCCGTGATCCAGCGATTGACGCGGGCCACTCCGACCATCTCGCCGCACATTCCGTGGGACAAGGTCGATGACTATGTCGCCTTGCGCGAGAAGGCTGCGACGCGCGGCCTTGCCTTCGATGCGGTCAATTCCAACACGTTCCAGGATCAGCCGGGGCAGGAGCTTTCATACAAGTTCGGTTCGTTGTCGCATACCGATGCGCGCGTGCGCGCTCAGGCGGTCGCACACAACATCGAATGCATCGAGATCGGCCGCAAGCTCGGCTCGAATGCGCTGACCGTCTGGATCGCTGATGGCTCGAACTTTGCCGGCCAATCGAATCTGACCAAGGCGCTCGACCGCTATGTTGATGCGATGCGCGAGGTCGTCGCGGCGCTGCCCGCCGACTGGCGGGTGTTCCTCGAGCACAAGCTTTACGAGCCGGCGTTCTACTCGACCGTGATCTCGGATTGGGGCACGAGTTTTGCAGTCGCGCAGGAGCTCGGCCCCAAGGCCCATTGTCTCGTCGACCTCGGCCATCATGCGCCGAACGTGAATATCGAGCAGATCGTCGCCCGGCTCGTTCGCTTCGGGAAGCTCGCAGGCTTCCATTTCAACGATTCAAAATATGGCGACGACGATCTCGACACCGGCTCGGTCGAGCCGTTCAGGCTGTTTCTCGTCTTCAACGAGCTGATCGACGCCGAGCGCCGCAAGGCGGACGGCTTCGCGCCAGCGTATATGATCGACCAGTCGCATAACGTGACCGATCCTATCGAGAGCCTGATGCAATCGGCGACCGAGTTGCAGCGCGCCTATGCGCAGGCCCTCATCGTCGATCGCGCGGCGCTCGAAGCGGCGCAAGAGGCGAATGACGCGCTCGGCGCGCATCTCGAATTGAAGCGCGCTTTCACGACCGACGTCTCGCCGCTGCTCGCCATCGCCCGCCTGCGCGCCGGCGGCGCGATCGCGCCGATCGCGACCTATCGCGCATCCGGTTATCGGGCGCAAAAGGCAATGGAGCGTCCCGCCATCGCCGGGACGTCGGCGGGAATTGTGTAGGCGAGGGGCCTTGCTTTCGCCGTCAGAGCTTCCGCAGCGCCAGACCGCCATCGACGTGGATGACGTCTCCCGTCGAATAGCCGAGTTGGCCTGTCGCCAGGGTGGCAACGGCTTTTCCGATATCCTCCGGCTCTCCCCAGCGCTTGATGGGCGTGAGGCCCTCGCCAATGAGCCGGTCGTACTTGTCCTTCGCGACGGCAGTCATTTGCGTTCGGATGATCCCTGGCCGAAGCTCGTAGGACCCGATGCCATGATCGGCGAGCCGGATAGCGAAAAGCCGGGCCATCATGGACAGTCCCGTCTTGGAGACGCAGTACTCGCCGCGGTCAGTCGAGGCGAATTCGGCATTGATCGACGAAATCGTAATGATGCTGCGAAAGTGCTGTGATTGCGCGCCGATCATTCGCCGTGCGACCTCCTGGGTCAGGAAGAGGGGACCGCGCAGGTTGATCCTCATGACGCGGTCATAGCTCTCCTGCGTCATCTTCAAGAGATCATCGCGGACGCTCACGGAAACACCGGCATTGTTGACGAGGCATTCGATGCCGCCAAAGGCATTCCAGGCTTCGTCCACGAATTGATGGTGCTGCTCGACCTGCGAAATATCGAGGCTGATGGCCTTTGCATCCCCGCCTATTTCGCGGATGGCTGCTACCGTCTCGTCAACATCTTCCGAGCCGGGAAGATCATTCACGATGATCGAGAAGCCGGCTCTCGATAGCGCGAGCGCGATTGCGCGGCCGATGCCGCGCCCCGCTCCCGTCACCAGGGCGCCAGGTCGTCGCTGATCGTTCATATCGGTTTCCCTCCATGCGCTCGAGCCCAAGCAAACGGGCATCTCCTGAATTTGGAACGTTCTATAATATGAAGGTTCTGGCGTTCGAGGCCATTTTTCCGCATTTGCCGCATTTTTGAGGTCTTGTGTCTTGGTTGGAATAGGAGTATTGGAACGTTCCAAAAGATGCGGAGGTTCGCAGTGGGCATGGCGCGTGCGGGGCGTAAATCTCGTGCAGTGACGATCCTCGACATTGCCAAGTCGGCGGGCGTGTCGAAGTCGACGGTGTCGCTCGTGCTCAAGAGAAGTCCTCTCGTCAGAGAGGAGACGCGCCAGCGCGTGGCGGGGGCGATGGACGCTCTCGGCTATGTCTACAACCGCGGTGCCGCGAGCTTGCGCCGCGCGAGGGCCGACATCGTCGGAATGGTCATCAATGATCTGTCGAACCCGTTTTTCGCGGAGCTTGCCATTGGCATCGAGCGCGCCCTGCAAAACTCCGGCTTTGTTCCATTCATCGCCAATACCGCCGAGAGCGTCGTCCGGCAGGCCGAGGTGGTCCGCTCGATGCGGGAGCATGGCGCCGCCGGCCTGATCCTTTGTCCGGCGCTCGACACCGACGTGGCGGAAATCTCGCGGCTCGAGGCGCGTCTGCCCATCGTGCTTGCGATCCGGCGGATCATCGGAACCCGAGCCTCGCTGGTGGTTTCCGACAATCTGGCCGGTGCAGCGCGGGCGACCGAGCATCTGATCGAGCTCGGCCATCGCGATATCGCCTTCGTCGGCGGCGTTGGCCGGATGGTCGTTTTCCAGGACCGTGTCGCCGGGTTTGCGCGCGCTATGGAGCAGGCGCGACTTGTCGTCGAGCCCGCACGGATCATCGAGAGCATGCCGACGAAGGATGGCGGCTTCGATGCTATGAAGCGCCTGCTGTCGTCGGAAAGGCGACCAACGGCAGTGGTTTGCTTCAACGACGTCGTGGCCATCGGCGCGATGCTGGCGATCGCACGACAGGGGCTGACCGTCGGGCGGGATGTTGCCATCGTCGGTTTCGATGATACCGCCGAGGCCCGTCATGTCTCTCCCGCTCTGACCACCGTGTCGGTTGACGCCGGCAGTCTCGGAGAACGCGCCGCGCAGATGCTGCTGAGGCAGATCAACGAGGGCGAGCGTCGTCTCGAGAGTTACGTGGGCGAAGCGCGGTTGGTCGTTCGGGAGAGTTGTGGGGCGACATTCAAACGGAGGATCGCATCTTGAGTGGCCTGCGTTGGGGATTGATCGGTGCAAGTACGATCGCGCGCGAGTGGATGATCGGGTCCATCCGTGGAGCGGGCGGCGAGGTGGTGGCTGTGATGAGCAGCGATCCGGAGCGCGCGCAGCGATTTGCCGGCGAGAACGGGATCGCGACTGCAACAACAGACCTCGACGCGTTGCTCGGAAGCGGTATCGATGCGGTCTACATCTCGACAACGAACGAGCATCATTGTTCGCAAACGCTGGCCGCAGCTGCGGCCGGCAAGCACGTGCTGTGCGAGAAGCCGCTCGCATTGAACCTGGCGGATGCAAGGCGAATGGTCGCGGCCTGCAAGGCGGCAGGGGTGCAAATGGGGACGAACCACCATTTGCGCAACGCGGCCACCCATCGCGCAATGCATGCTGCGATCAAGGCGGGCCACATCGGCAAGCCCCTGTTCGCCCGCGTGTTTCATGCGGTCTATCTTCCGCCGCACCTGCAGGGCTGGCGGATCGAGCGGCCTCAGGCGGGTGGCGGCGTGGTGCTCGACATCACCGTTCATGACGCCGACACCATGCGTTTCGTGCTCGACGACGATCCTGTCGCCGTAACCGCGATGACGTCGCGGGCCGGCATGGGCCAGGCAGGGCTCGAAGACGGCGTCATGGGGGTTGTCCGCTTCGAAAGCGGGCTGATTGCCCAGTTCCACGACGCCTTCACGACCAGATACGCGGTGACCGGCTTCGAGGTCCATGGCGAAGACGGATCGCTGATCGGGACCGACTGCATGACCCAGCAGCCCAAAGGCGAGGTTCTGCTGCGGAGCAAGGACGGCGAGAAGCCGCTCTCGATTGCGCACGAGGATCTCTATCTGCGGGCGGTGCGCTTGTTCGGCGATGCTGTTGCCGGTCGTGGGGCACCGTCGGCTACGGGCGAGGACGGAATCAAGTCGTTGAGCGTCGCGTTGTCGACGCGCGAAGCGGCGCAAACGGGGCACGAGACGCCCATCGATCTGACGACCTGAGGCGGATATGGCACGAACGAAGGTCTTGAGTGCTTCGGAGGCGGCCCATCTGATACCCGACGGCGCCGTCGTGACGGTCTCTTCGTCGTCCGGGCTGGGCTGCCCGGATGTCGTGCTCGCCGCCATCGGCGCAAGATTTGATGCGGAAGGCCACCCGCGCAACCTGACGACGCTGCATCCGATCGCTGCCGGCGACATGTGGGGTGTCAAGGGCATCGATCACATCGCAAAGCCTGGATGCCTCAGGAAGGTCCTGGCCGGCTCTTATCCATCCGGCCCTTCTTCCGCCGCTCCCCCTGCGATCTGGGAGATGATCTCGGGGGACACCATTCCCGCCTACAATGTGCCGTCGGGAATCCTGTTCGACATGCATCGTGAAGCCGCCGCGAAGCGCCCGGGTGTGCTGACCAAGGTCGGCATGGACACCTTCGTCGACCCGATGCGTGAAGGCTGTGCGATGAACGGCAAGGCTGCTGCCGAGCCGATCGTCAGTCGCGTGAACTTCGCCGGCGAGGACTGGCTGTTCTTCCCGAGCATCGTTCCGCAGGTCGCGATTATTCGCGCTACCACCGCGGACGAGCGCGGCAACCTCTCCTATGAGCACGAGGGCGGCATTCTCGGGCCGCTCGATCAGGCGCTGAGCGTGCGCAACAATGGCGGCCTCGTGATCGCGCAGGTCAAGCGCCTCGCGGCTGCCGGCACCTTGCGTCCTCATGACGTCGTCGTGCCCGGCGTGCTCGTCGACGCGATCGTCGTGGCCCCGGACCAGCTCCAGACCACGAACACACCGTATGAGCCCGCGATTTCCGGTGAGATCTTTCGACCAATCGCCTCGTTCGAGACGCCAAAATTCGACGTCGGCAAAGCCATCGCGCGTCGCGTCGCGATGGAGCTTCGCGACGGCGACGCCGTCAACATCGGATTCGGCATTTCGGCCAACGTCCCGCGTATTCTGATCGAGGAAGGCCGGCACGGTGCGGTCACCTGGGTGATCGAGCAGGGCGCCATCGGCGGCGTTCCGCTGCTCGATTTCCAGTTCGGCTGCGCCGCCAATGCCGAGGCCATCGTTCAGTCGCCGCATCAATTCACCTATTTCCAGGGCGGTGGCTTCGACATGTCGCTGCTCTCGTTTCTGCAGATCGACCGCTCGGGCTCGGTCAACGTTTCGAAGCTCGGCCTCCGTCCCCATGTGACGGCCGGGGCTGGCGGCTTTGTCGACATCACGGCGCGAGCCAAGCGCATCGTGTTCTCCGGTTACTTCACCGCGGGCGCAGGCCTCGAGATCGCCGACGGCTCATTGCGGATTGCCAGGGAAGGCAAGGTCAGGAAACTCGTCAACGAGGTCGAGCAGGTGTCCTTCTCGGGAAGGCGGGCGGTCGCGCAGGGGCAGGAGATCGTCTACGTCACCGAACGCTGCGTCCTGAGGCTCGAGCCCGAGGGCGTCACCGTCGTCGAGATCGCGCCCGGTGTTGACTTGCAGCGCGACGTGCTTGCACAATCCGAATTCCCATTGCGAGTGGCGGGCAATCTCAAGTTGATGCCGGCCGTGCTGTTCCGCTCCGAACCGATTGGCCTCGAATTGCGGAGGGCAGCTTGAGCCCGTTTGTCGAATTGACCTTCCAGGGATCGATCGCCCGTCTCGGCCTCAAGCGCCCCGACAAGCTCAATGCGCTCGATCGCGACATGGTCGAGGCGCTCGGTGAGGCGGCGCGGGCCATCGAGGCCTCGCGCGAGACCCGCGTGGCGATCCTGTTCGGCGAAGGCAAGGCATTTTGCGCCGGCGGCGATATTGCGGCCTGGGGCGGCTTGCCGGCGCTCGACATGTGGCGCGATTGGACGCGTGCGGGCCATCGCGCGTTCGAGGCGCTGGCGCGCCTGCGCGTGCCGCTCATTGCGGCGCTCACCGGCCACGCATTCGGCGGCGGACTGGAGCTCGCCGCGGTGGCGGACGTGCGCATCGCCGAGCGCGGCATCAAGCTCGGACTTCCGGAGACGGGATTGGGCATGGCGCCGGGCTGGTCGGGAACGCAGCGCCTGGTTCGCCGCTTCGGCGCCTCCGTGGTGCGCCGCATGGCGCTCACGGGCCGGCTGTTCACTGCCGAAGAAGGCTGCGAGCTCGGGCTCGTCGACGAGGTAACCGACGGCGGCCAGGCACTGACCCGCGCCGAAAGCCTGGCGTCCGACGTTGCCGCGCGCGGTCCGCTCGCCGTGCAGATCGTCAAGGCCATGATCAATGCGGCCGAAGGGGAGGACAGTGACGCCCCCATCGAAGGGCTTGCCGGCGCGCTCACCGCTACGACCGATGATCTCGCCGAGGGTGTTGCTGCCTTCAAAGGCAAGCGCGCCCCTCGTTTTGTTGGACACTAGGAAAGGAGCCTTGAAGGCGGGCCGCTTCGAGTGGGTCCGGCGGCAACCGCGGACGACAACGATAATGAAATTCAAGAGCCGAACAGGCCTCTCGAAACGGTGCCGGACCGCTTCCGGCAGGAAACGACCAAAAAAGGGAAGGGACACGCGCATGAAGTTCCGCGCATTTCTGATCTCGACGGCTTTGACTGCCGTCACCATCAGCTATGGGACGCTGGGGCACGCGGCGGACATCAAGGAAGTGCAGATGCTGCATTGGTGGACGTCGGGTGGCGAAGCGGCTGCGCTCGACGTCATCAAGCAGGCCGTCGCCAAGCAGGGATATGCCTGGAAGGACGTGCCGGTCGCCGGCGGCGGTGGTGGCGCGGCAATGACCACGCTGAAGGCCAATGTCGCCGCGGGTAATCCGCCGACGGCATCGCAGATCCTCGGCTACTACGCGCTCGAGTACGCCGAACAGGGCTCGCTCGCCGACATTTCGTCGCTTGCGGACAAGGACGGCTGGGACAAGGTCGTACCCGTCGCACTGCAGAAGTTTGCCAAGACCAACGGCAAGTGGGGGGCCGTTCCGATCAACATTCATTCCGTCAACTGGATCTGGCTAAATAAGGCCGTGATGGAGAAGATCGGCGGTACGGAGCCGAAGAACTTCGACGAGTTTGTCGCGCTGCTCGACAAGGCAAAGAAGGGCGGCGTTATTCCGCTCGCGCTCGGCGGTCAGCCCTGGCAGGAAGCGACGATGTTCGATTCGATCGTCGCCTCGACCGGCGGCACCGAGTTCTACAAGAAAGCTTTCGTGGACCTCGACGAGGGCGCGCTCAAGTCCGACACGATGAAGAAGGCGTTCGACAACCTCGCCAAGCTGCGTGACTATGTCGACCCAAACTACACCGGACGCGATTGGAATCTCGCGACCGCCATGGTGATCAAGGGTGACGCGCTCGTGCAGGTGATGGGCGACTGGGCCAAGGGCGAGTTCGCGGCAGCGCACAAAGAGGCTGGGAAGGACTACCTTTGCTACCGCTTCCCGGGCACGGACGGGTCAGTGTTCTACAACTCCGACATGTTCGCCTTCTTCAAGGTGCCGGCGGATCGCCAGGCGGCGCAGCTTGCACTCGCGCAGGTGACGATGAACCCCGACGTCCAGTCGGCGTTCAACGTCATCAAGGGCTCCGTCCCGGCGAGAACGGACGTTTCCGACGCTGCCTTCGACATCTGCGGCAAAAAGGGCATCGCCGACGTCAAGACGGCCAACGCAAAGGGAACGTTCTTCGGCTCGCTCGCCCAGAACTACGCTCAGCCGCCGGCCATCGCCACGGCGTACTACGATGTCGTGACGAAGTTCATGCACGGCGGGATCAAGACGTCGGATATCGCTGTGACAGAGCTGGTGAAGGCAATCAACGCCGCCAAGTAGTGGCTCGACGGCTCCTCTCCCGTTTGCGCTGCTCTGTAAACGGGAGAGGCTATCGAAATCGAAGTCATTGCTACGCCTGCCTCGCCCTCCAGGGCTCGTCGCGGCGACGGAGCGTGGCTTTCGGAGGATCATCATGACCGCGATGACCGAACGCGAGGCGGCAACCGCAATGGCCCGGCGGAAGCTCGGCCCGTCTTTACGCGGGTGGTTACAGGACTGGCTGCCACGGCTTGTGCTGGCGCCGTCATTCCTGCTCGTGCTGGTCTTCGTCTACGGCTTCAATCTCTGGACCCTGTTTCTGTCG
This sequence comes from Bradyrhizobium sp. UFLA05-153, assembly GCF_054185185.1. NCBI lineage: Bacteria > Pseudomonadati > Pseudomonadota > Alphaproteobacteria > Hyphomicrobiales > Nitrobacteraceae > Bradyrhizobium > Bradyrhizobium sp. UFLA05-153. The sequence continues at coordinate 18,780 of NZ_JBBIAM010000093.1, read as the reverse complement.
TTCACGAGTTCGAAGGCGTTTCCGACCACAAACCTCGTCGGCTTTACCAACTACGTGAGGCTGTGGAACTGGACCTTCGAGACCGATCCGCCGTCGAACTGGTACACCGCGCTCGTCAACATGGGGCTGTTCGGCGGCCTCTACATCTTCTTCTGCCTTTTCCTCGGCTTGCTGCTGGCGATCCTGCTTGATCAGAAGATTCGCGGCGAAGGCATTTTGCGGCCGATCTATCTCTATCCGTTGGCGCTGTCATTCATCGTGACGGGCACAGCCTGGAAGCTGTTTCTCGATCCGCGCATCGGGCTCGAAAACGCCTTGCACGAGTGGGGATGGACCAGCTTCCATTTCGATTGGGTCGTCGATCCGCAGATGATGATCTATTGCGTCGCGATCGCCGGCATCTGGCAGAGTTCGGGCTTCGTCATGGCGATGTTTCTCGCCGGGCTTCGCGGTGTCGACGGCGAAATCCTCAAGGCGGCACAGATCGACGGCGCCTCGACCTACCAGACCTACCGCCGCATCGTCATTCCGATCATACGCCCGGTCTTCTTCTCGGCGCTGATCGTGCTGGCCCACATGGCGATCAAGTCCTATGACCTCGTGCTGTCGGTGACCGGCAAGAACCCTGGCGGGGCGGCGGAGCTGCCGTCGACGTTCATGTACTCCTATACGTTCACCCGCAACCAGATGGCGGTTGGATCGGCCAGCGCAGTGATCATGCTGATGACGATCGCGGCGATCATGGTTCCCTACATCTACTCCGAAACCAGGGAGCAGAACCGATGAGCGCCGCCGACCTGGTCACGTCAACGCCGTCGCGCCGCGGTCCGGGCCACTCTCGGACGACACGGATCGTCATCTATGGCCTGTTGTTTCTGTTCGCGCTCGTCTATCTCGTGCCGCTCCTGGTCATGGTGATGACGTCGCTCAAGCCGCTGGATGAGGTCACCGGCGGCAACATGTTTGCTCTCCCGCGGCACCTGACATTCGCGCCATGGTCCATGGCGTGGGGCGAGGCGCGCATCGGCGTGTCGGAGACGCGCGGGATCAGCGGCTATTTCTTCAACTCGGTGAAGATGGTCGTTCCGGCAGTGCTGATCTCGACTTTGCTCGGTGCATTGAACGGCTACGTCCTGACCAAGTGGAGCTTTCCCGGCCACAAGCTCGTGTTCGGGATGATGCTGTTTGCCTGCTTCATCCCTTTCCAGTCGGTCATCATTCCGATGGCCGTGATCCTCGGTATGCTCGGCCGCATCGGAGTCAACCTCGCTGACTTGACCGGCTGGTCGTTCGGTCTCGGCAACGCGACGGTCAATCTGGTGATCGTGCACGTCATCTATGGACTGGGATTCACGACCCTGTTTTTCCGCAACTATTACGCGGCGTTTCCGTCCGAGCTCATCAAGGCCGCCATGATCGACGGTGCGAGCTTCTTCCAGATCTTCCGCCGCATACTGCTGCCGAACTCCACGCCGATCATCATCGTCACCGTGATCTATCAGTTCACGAATATCTGGAACGATTTCCTGTTCGGTTCGACCTTTGCGGCCGGCGATACCGCGCCGATGACGGTCGCGCTCAACAATCTCGTCAACACCTCGACGGGTGTGGTCGAATACAACGTCAACATGGCGGCCGCGATCATTGCCGCCGCGCCGACGCTGCTCGTCTATGTCATTGCCGGTCGATATTTTGTCCGCGGCCTGATGGCTGGCGCCGTAAAGGGATGATGAGATGGCCACGCTCGAGATCAACTCGCTTCGCAAGCGCTTCGGGACGATCGAGGTTCTGAAGGGGATCGATATCACGCTCGAGAAGGGCGGCTTTCTGGTGCTGGTCGGTCCGTCCGGCTGCGGCAAGTCGACCCTGCTCAACACCATTGCGGGCCTGGAGGGGATCTCTTCGGGCGAGATCCGCATCGGCGGCGCTGTCGTCAATGACCTGCACCCGTCGAAGCGGGACATCGCAATGGTGTTCCAGTCTTATGCGCTCTACCCGAACATGTCGGTTGCCGAGAACATCGGGTTCGGCATGGAGATGCGCGGTGTTCCGAGAGCGGAGCGCGACCAGGCGGTCGCTTCGGTCGCAAAGACCTTGCAGATCGAACATCTCTTGTCGCGCCGGCCGAGCCAGCTCTCCGGCGGACAAAGACAGCGGGTCGCCATGGGACGGGCGCTCGTCAGACGACCCAGTGTCTTTCTGTTCGACGAGCCGTTGTCGAACCTCGATGCCAAGCTGCGTGTCGACATGCGGGTCGAGATCAAGCGTCTGCACCAGACGACCGGCACGACGATCGTTTATGTCACGCACGATCAGATCGAGGCCATGACGCTGGCGACGAAGATCGCCGTACTGAAGAATGGCGAACTGCAGCAGGTGGGAAGTCCGAGCGAGATCTATAATCGTCCCGCCAACATGTTCGTCGCGGACTTCATGGGATCGCCGGCGATGAACCTGCTCGAGGGCACGGTCGTGCAGGCAGATGGCCAGCAGCGGATCGCGCTCGCGCGCAAGGATGGGTCATCGATCATGTTGCCAGTGCCGGCGAGTGCCGATCCTGCCGGGTTGAAGGACGGTGCCAAGGTGATCTTCGGCATTCGTCCCGAGGCCGTGAACGATGACGAGAGCATGGACCGCAACGCCAGATCGGTTATCCGGTTCGATGCGAGCGTGGAGATCATCGAGCCCGCTGGATCGGACACCTATGTCGTCATCCGGGTCGCGGGCAAGGAGGTGACCGCCCGCATGCGCGCCGATGCTGACGTCCGGCTCGGACAACCGCACACCTTCGCGTTCAATCTCGACAAGGCGGTGCTGTTCGACCCAGCGACCACGCGCCGCATCTGATCGAGCGCTGCGAGAGCTGCATGAAGATCACGGAGACAGCCGATGTCCTCGTCATCGGATCGGGCATGGGCGGTGCGACCTTTGCCGCGGGCCTGGCGCCTACAGGCGCAAGGATCGTGATCCTCGAGCGCGGCCAGCGTTTGCGCGACTGTGAGGCTGCGCGGGATGCGAGGGCGATCTTTCAGCGCGGGGTGTTCCGGCCGCAGGAGTCCTGGCTCGATGGGGCAGGGAAGGCCTTCAACCCCGGCAATTACTACTATGTCGGCGGCAATACTAAGCTTTACGGGGCGGTGCTGATCCGCTACCGCGCGGAGGACTTCGCGCCTGTCGCGCACCGCGACGGAACGACGCCGGGCTGGCCGTTCAGCTATGGCGAACTGGAGCCGTGGTATACCCGCGCGGAGCAGCTCTACAACGTGCGCGGCGCGCTCGGCGACGATTCCTCGGAGCCTTTTCACTCCGCGCCTTATCCGTTCGGCCCGGTGCCGGATGAGCCGGCGATCGCCGCGGTACGACAGCGGCTCAAGAAGACCGGGCTCAACCCGTTTTCACTGCCCCTCGGCATCGACATCGAGACATGGCTCAAGCGCGCCAGGACGCCCTGGGATGCATTCCCGGACGCCGGGCACGGCAAGATGGATGCCGAGTCCTGCGGGCTTGCGTGTGCGCTCGCTCACGACAATGTCGAACTGCGTGAAGATGCACAGGTCGAGCGGCTTGTCGCCGAGCCGGACGGCAAACGCATCGCCGGCGTCGAGGTCATCCAGGCCGGTGAGCGGAGGATGATCTGTGCCGGGATCGTCGTGCTCGCGGCGGGCGCCGTCAATTCGGCCGCGCTGCTGCTGCGCTCGTCACAGGCTGGCATTGCGAACCGTTCCGATGCGGTTGGCCGCTATTTCATGAACCACAATTCCTCGGCCGTGCTGGCGATCGACCCGCGTGTCGTCAACGACTCGATCTACCAGAAGACGATCGGCATCAACGATTTCTATCTCGATGATGGGCACGGCGGACCGCCGCTCGGCAACGTCCAGTTGCTTGGGCGTGTCACCGCCCCGATTCTGAAGGCCAGCATGCCGCTCGCACCGGAATTGGCGCTTGGGCTGATGAGCCGGCATGCCGTCGACTGGTACGCGATGAGCGAGGATCTGCCGAGCGCCGAGAGCCGTGTGACGGTCGATGGTGCGAACATCCGGCTCGATTGGCAGCGTTCGAACTGGACGACCCATCTGGCGCTTGTGGCGGCATTGAAGGAACGGCTGCGTGCTGCGGGCTATCCGATCGTGCTGTCAAAGGCGTTCGACCGACGCACGCCCTCGCATCAGTGCGGGACGGTGCGCATCGGCCTCGATCCCGCGACATCACCGCTCGATCCGTTCTGCCGCGCCTTTGATCACCTCAATCTGTTCGTTGTCGATGCGTCGTTCCTGCCGACGTCGGCGGCGGTGAACCCGTCACTGACGATCGCCGCCCAGGCGTTGCGCGTCGCGGATCATGTCGCGAGGACCGATCTTCGAACTCATGGGGACATGAGATGACGGCTTACGATTACATCATCGTCGGCGCCGGCTCCGCCGGCTGCGTGCTCGCGAGCCGCCTGAGCGTCGATGCGTCGATCAGGGTGCTCCTGCTCGAGGCCGGCGGCAGCGACAACAACCCGCTGTTCAGCATGCCGGCGGGTTTTGCCAAGATGACCAAGGGCATCGCCTCCTGGGGATACTCGACGGTGCCCCAGCGCCACCTGAGCGGTCGGGTGCTGCGCTATACCCAGGCGAAGGTGCTCGGGGGTGGCTCCAGCATCAACGCGCAGGTCTACACCCGTGGAAATGTCCGCGACTATGATGGCTGGGCGGCGGATGGTGCGACAGGTTGGGGCTACGCGGATGTCTTGCCTTACTTCAAGCGCGCCGAAGACAACCAGCGCTTCGTCGACGCCTACCATGCGCGCGGTGGTCCGCTGGGCGTCTCGGTGCCCGTCAACCCTTTGCCGATCAGCGAAGCTTTTCTGCGAGCCGGGCAGGAATACGGAATGCCCTACAATCCCGATTTCAACGGTGCGCGGCAGGAGGGCGTTGGGCACTATCAGGTGACGGTGCGGGATGCGCGGCGCTGCTCGACCGCCACCGCCTATCTGAAGCCGATCCGCGGCCGACCGAACCTCACCGTCCTGACCGGCGCCTACAGCACGCGGATCGTGGTCGAGAACGGGCGTGCTGTCGGAATCGAGTCGGTGCGCGGAGGGGAGCGGGAGATCGTTCGGGCCGGGCGGGAGATCATCCTTGCGTCCGGCGCCATCGGATCGCCTCGTCTTCTGCTGCTATCGGGGATCGGTCCGGCCGATCATCTGAATTCAGTCGGTGTCAGGCCGATCCACGATTTGCCTGGTGTGGGCGAGAATCTTCAGGACCATCTCGACCTCTATGCGATTGCGGAGTGCAAGGGCGACTTTACCTACGACAGCTATGCGAAGCTGCACCGCACGATCTGGGCGGGGCTGGAATATCTGCTGTTCAAGCGTGGACCGGTCGCGTCCACCCTGTTTGAGACCGGGGGCTTCTGGTACGCCGACCCGGCGGCAAGAGCGCTGGAATGGCCGGACGTGCAATTCCATCTCGGGCTCGGCTCAGGAATCGAGGCGGGCGTGGAGAAGCTCAAGCATGCAGGCGTCACGCTCAATTCGGCATTCCTGCGGCCCACCTCGCGTGGCACCGTGCGGCTCGCAAGCGGCGATCCTTCCGCGATGCCTATGATTGATCCGAACTACTGGTCCGATGCGCGTGATCGCTCGGCAGCAATCGAGGGGCTGAAGATGGCCCGCGAGATTCTCCGGCAACCCGCGCTCGAGCCGTTTGTCATGGTCGAGCGAATGCCTGGCATCGCGGCAACGAGCGAAGATGCTCTCGCCGACTACGCATTCAGGTCCTGCAAAACCGACCACCATCCCGTGGGTACCTGCCGGATGGGTGTCGACCAGCTAGCGGTGGTCGATCCGTCGCTGAGACTTCGTGGACTCGATGGCCTGCGGATTTGCGACGCTTCCGTGATGCCGCGCATCACCTCATCCAACACGAACGCGCCGACCATCATGATCGCGGAAAAAGCGGCAGATCTGATTCTCGGGAAGACGGCGCCCTCTGCACCACACTTGGCGAACACAGAAGATGAGACGACCTTGATCGCGGCCGCCCATTCAGGGCTTGTTTGAGCGTGCCTCAGCTATGAGCCAGTCGCGGAACGCCTTCACGTTGGGCCGTTGCAAGGCACGCGGCGGACAGACGACGTAGTAGGCGAAGCCTGCCGGCAGACTCAGGTCGAACGGCCGCACCAACCGGCCTGCTGCAAGGTCATCCCCGACCAGGGCGCTGCGGCCAAGCACGACTCCCTCGCCCCGAATTGCGGCTTGGATCGCGTGGTCGGACGACAGAAACCTCGGGCCTCGATGCGGATCGACATTGTCGATTCCGCCACTATGCAGCCAGATGGCCCAGTCGACGGTGAAGACGTCATGGAGGAGTGTGTGACGAGCGAGGTCGGCCGGGCTGCGCAACGGACACCGGCCTTTGAGCAGTTTCGGGCTGCAGACCGGAAAATGATCTTCCTTCATCAACAGTTCGGTTGTCAGACCCGGATATTGGCCGCCGCCACAGCGAATGGCGATGTCGATTCCGTCGGTGACAAAATCAGCGAGCCGTTCCGACGTCGCCACTCGCACGTCGATATCGCCGTGGATCTGCCGGAAACGAAACATCCTGGGCATGAGCCATCTGGCAGCGAATGAGTCGATAGTGCTGACGCTGACTATTCCAGAGGATTTTCCGGCGGCGGCCGAGGTCGCCGACGCGAGGTGCTCCAGGGCGCGCGAATTTCGGCTGCATAGGATGCGCCAATTGGGGTGAGCCGCACCGAGCGGGTCGCCCGTATCATCAGTTGCACGCCAAGATAATCCTCGAGATTGCGGACTGCTCGACTCACGGCCCCGTGGGTAACGCGCAACTCGTCGGCCGCTCTGGAAAAACTCAGGTGGCGCGCCGCGGCCTCAAAACTCGGCAGCGCATTGAGGGGCGGAAGGGGCGCGGCATGGTCACGGCCAATTTGTGAGAAATCATCACATATTAAAGCCGATTTATCGTTTGCGATCAATGACGATTGAGCCGATTTTGCCTCAAGGTATGGCGGGGCAGACCGCGCAAAGGAGGTGACCATGCAGGACGGAAAAACACGCATTCCGCCGGTCGACGTTGAGACCTGTCCGGACGACCTGCGCGAAACGCTCGAGGAGCAACGCAAGCTTTGGGGCGCACCGCTCTATCCCTATCTCTTCTACGCGCGCCACCCGCCTTACCTCCGCGCCGCCAAGAAGATGTGGGCGGCCCTTCAGGAAGAAGCAGCGCGCGTGCCCGATACGCTTCGAGCGCTGGTGAACCGACGCGTCGCCTGGTCGAACGGCTGCGAGTACTGTCAGGACGCTCATGCGGCAAAAGCCAGCAGGCTGGGTGTCTCGACAGACAAGATCGACGCTCTCAACGACTACGCGAGGAGCCCGCTTTTCAGCGAAGCGGAGAGGGTGGCGCTCGAGTACGCCGATGCGATTACGGAGACGCGCCGCGACGTTGACGACGAGCTGTTCTCGCGCCTCCAACGGCACTACGACGACGACACCATTGCAGAGCTTACGATGATCATCGCGTGGCAAAACGCGTCCTCGCGCTTCAATCACGCGTTCCGTATTCCCTCGCAAGGGTTCTGGACGCGATGATTGAGGCCTCTAGCTGGACTGCGTGAGATCGAGCATGGTTGCCAGCGAAAGCTTTACGGAGTTTCTGCGCGAGCAGCTCGCATCTCTCGGACGCATCACAATGCGCCGCATGTTCGGAAAGACGGGTGTGTTCTGCGACGGGTTCATGCTCGGCATGGTGAGAGACAACACGCTCTACTTTCGGGTGGATGAGCATAACCGGGCGACCTTCAAGGAAGCCGAAACCTTTCCACCTCTCAACTACGAGAAGAGAGGCGAAACCATCGATCTCTCCTTTTGGCGCGCGCCGGAACGGTTGTTCGACGAACCCGACGAGCTTCTCACGTGGGCGCGACTGGCGGTGGCGGCGGCGCGGCGGGTCGCTGCAAAAAGAGAACGGACGGTGCGAAGGCGCCATCGCTCCCCTCGGGAGCCGGGAAAGCAGAAGAGGCGCAGCGTAAGATCGTAGATTGTCGCAAAATTCGCCTTCAGGCAAATCATCTAACCGAAAAGCGGTGCCACGCTCATCCCGCGAGAATGCGCCGGCAGGCGTCCACGAACACTTGGGCGCCGGTGACGATATCAGCGTCAGCCGTGTTCTCGGTCCAGTGATGGCTGATGCCGCCGATCGAGGGCACGAACAGCATCGCCGCAGGCATGATGGTTGCGAGAACCTGGGCGTCGTGGCCGGCGCCGCTGGGCATGCGGACGGAGCGTCCGTTCGCAAAGGCCTTGCTCGCAGCTTCAATGGCCGCCTGGAAGGGCGGATGCATTTTGGCGGGCACGCCGGTGCGTAGCCGCTCCAGGGTGACTTGACAGGGGCCGTGCGCGTTGGCCTCATCGATCATCGTTTGCAGGAGGCCCTCCAGCCGGGCGATCACGGCCGGATCGTCGTCGCGGATCTGGAACAGCATCTCGGCGCCGCCGGGAATGATGCTCGGTGCGCCCGGATCGAGCGTGATGCGGCCCGTCGTCCAGACCGTGCGCGGCCCGGCCACGGCGGGAAACCGTGCGTCGATCGCCACGCAGAATTTGGCCAGCGCCAGGCCCGCGTCCTTGCGCGAAGCCATACGGGTCGTGCCCGCGTGGTTCTGCTCGCCGACGAAATTGATGCGGTACTGCCAGATGCCCACGATCGAGGTGACCACGCCGATCGCAAGGCCGCTCGTTTCGAGCGCATCGCCTTGCTCGATATGGGCCTCCAGATATCCGATGTGACGTCCCGGTTCAGCCGCGATGCGAGGGCGGCCGGCAAGGCCCGCATCGGATAACGCCTCGCGCATGCTCTGCCCGGTGGTGCGGTCGCGCGCTGCGTCGATGTCGGCTTCGCTCACGCCGCCGACATAGGACCGCGAGCCCAGGAAGTGACCGAAATGCCCTTCCTCGTCGCACCAAGCCGCGACTTCGACGGCGCCGCGCAGCGACGGATCGGAATTGATGACGCGCGCGGCCTCCAGCGCATAGACCACCCCAAGCGGACCATCGAGCCAGCCGGCATAGTTCTGGCTTTCGAGATGCGATCCGGCCAGCAGTTTCGGTCCCGCCCGTGTGCTCGTGCCGAGGATGTTGCCGATACCGTCGATCGCGCCGGTGAGGCCCGCCTCGGGAAGTGTTTCGACCAGCCATTCAAGCGACTGCCTGTGCGGCTTTGAAAACGTAGGCTTGTGCACGCCGGTCTTGTAGGCGCCGATGGCGCGGAGCGCATTGAGATCGGCGAGCACGCGCTCGCCGTTGGCGACAGAACGATTGTCAGACATGTTCAGCCACCTTCAACGCCTCGGTGCGGATCTCCTCGACGAGGCGCTCCTTGAGACGGACGAACTCTGGCGTGGTCTTGATCTTGTAGGAGCGCGGATGCGGCAGGTCGACGGCAATCTCGGCCTTGATGCGGCCGGGCCGTGCGCTCATGACGATGACGCGGCTGCCGAGAAAGATCGCTTCCTCGATGTCGTGGGTCACGAACAGCACCGTCTTCTGATCGCGCTCCCAGATCCCGAGCAGCATCTCCTGCATCAAGGCGCGGGTCTGGTTATCGAGCGCGCCGAAGGGCTCGTCGAGCAGCAGGATCTTTGGATCATTGGCGAGCGCGCGCGCGATCGCGGTGCGCTGCTGCATGCCGCCGGACAATTGCTTCGGCCAGTGGTTTTCAAAGCCGGACAGTCCCACCTGGCGGATGAAGGCGTCCGCGATCTTGCCGCACTCAGCTTGCGAAACTCCGCGCTCGCGCAGGCCGAAGGCGATGTTCTCGCGCACGGTGAGCCAGGGGAACAGCGTGTAGGACTGAAACACCATGCCGCGATCCGCGCCGGGACCGCCCACCTCGCGCCCGTCGAGCAGGACGCGGCCGCTGGTCGGCCGGTCAAGACCGGCGACGATGCGGAGCAGGGTGGATTTGCCGCAGCCGGACGGACCGAGGATGGTGACGAAGTCGTTGTCGCCGACGTCCAGGCTGGTCGGCTCGAGCGCCTTGGTCGGCGCATGGCCGGCCCGCGCAGGAAAGGTTCGCGATACCTGATCGATCCTGAGCTTGGTCATGCGAGTTTCCACGGAAACAGCCACGCATTGAACGCCTTGAACAGGAAGTCGGAGACGAGGCCGATCAAGCCGATGACGATGATGCCGAAGATGATCTGCCCGGTGTTGAGCAGAGCCTGGCTGTCGGTGATCATGTGGCCGATGCCTGACGATGAACCGATCAGCTCGGCGACGATGACGTAGGTCCACGCCCAACCCAGCACCAGCCGCAGGATTTCGGCGATCTCGGGGGCGGAGGAGGGCAGCAGCACGCGGCGAATGATGCCGCGGTCGCTGGCCCCTAACGTATAGGCCGCCTCGACCAGGTCGCGCCGTGTGGCGCCGACGGTCACGGCCACCATCAGGATGACCTGAAACACCGAGCCGATGAAGATGACGAGCAGCTTTTGCAACTCGCCGATGCCGGCCCACAGGATGAGGAGCGGAATGAAGGCGGAGGCCGGCAGGTATCGCGCGAAGGACACGAAGGGCTCAAGGAAAGCTTCGATCGGCTTGTAGGCGCCCATCAGCACGCCGAGCGGCACGGCAATGACGGCGGCAAGCGCAAAACCGCCGACCACGCGCCAGACCGTCATCCCGATGTCGAACAGGAAGCCGTGCCGGGTCAGGAGCTCAAAGCCTTCCTGCACCATGGTCAGCGGGTTCGCGAGGAAGGTTTTCGATACATGGCCGCCGAAGGTCGCCCAGGACCACAAGGCAACGAACAGCACGAAGAACGCGAGGCCGTAAGCTGTACGTTGCTTCGCAGTCACGGGATCGAGGGGACGCATCACGGGCGAGGTTTCCAGACGAGAACGAGATCCAGGGTCGGTCCGCTTCGCGCGAAGCGGACCGACCAGGCGTTAGCCGCGGCTACTTGATGAAGCTCGCGTCGAAGAGATCCTCGACCTTCGGCGCCACCTTGATGATGCCGATCTCGAGCAGCAAGTCCGCGGCGTCCTTGTTGAACGCCAGGAACTCGCCGCCGAAGAACTTCTGGTTCGCGGCCTTGTCCTGCCAGCGCAGGTACTTTGCCGAGTTGCCGAACTGCTCGCCGGTCTGCTTCACGTCGGCGCCCATGATCTCGTAGGCCTTGGCCTGATCCTTCGCGATCATGTCGAGCGCCTCGAAATAGCTGTCGGCCAATGCCTGGGCGGCCTTGGGATTCTCGCTCAGGAATTTCGGCGTGCAGCCGAACGTGTCCATCACCATCGGATAGTCGAGCGTGGTGGCGATGATCTTGCCCTTGTCGGGCGCGGCGCGCACCGTCGAGAGGTAGGGCTCGTAGGTCATCGCGGCATCGTTCTGGCCGGAGACGAAGGCCTGCGCGGCCGCGGCCGGCTCCAGGTTCACGACCGTGACGTCCTTCACCGACAGGCCGTTCTTCTTGAGCATCCATGCGAGCGCGAAGTAGGGCGAGGTGCCCGGCGCGGAAGCCGCGACCGTCTTGCCCTTCAGGTCCTTGATCGCCGCGAGATCGTTGCGCACGGCCATGCCGTCGGCGCCGTAGCTCTTGTCGAGCTGGAAGATCTGCTTGGTCGCGACGCCGTTGGCGTTCCAGGAGATCCAGGTCTCGACCGTCGTTGCGGCGCACTGGACGTCGCCGGAGGCGATGGCGAGGTGGCGATCCTTCTGCGGGATCTTCTTGATCGTGACGTCGAGGCCGTTCTTCTTGAAGATGCCAGCCTCCTTGGCGAGCGTCAGCGGCGCAAAGCCGGTCCAGCCGGAGATGCCAATGCCGACCTTGACGTCATCGGCGAGCGCCGGCGTTGCCGCTGCGAGAGCAATGATGGCTGCGAATGCTTTTGTATTACGCATGTTTGTTGTCCTCTTGCCGATCGATGAATTGAACCCGAGTGATCTCTTCACATTGGTCTCTTGCTGCATGAATTGTGCCGCTTGCGACATCGCCGCTCAACCTCCCTTGAAGCGGGCGACGAGACGGTGGGACTCGCCGGGATAGTGCAGCCGCACCGCGGTCAGCGTCCGCGCGCTGCGCCAGGTGTAGCGGTCGATCACCAGGCAGGGCGCGCCGACGGCGATGCCAAGCGCGTCCGCGGTGCGATCATCCGCAACGACGGCGCTGATCGTATGCTCGGCTTCTGTCCACGGGACATGATGAAGCAGCCACGAGCCGGGCGGCTCGGCCGCAAAGTCGGCGTGTGCCGCTTCCGGCACCGCCTCGAGATCGATCAGCCTGTCCTCGAGCGCGAACGGCACGTTGTCGGCGCTGTGGCGGCAGGTGATCGCGATCACCTTGCCGGCCTTTCGCACTCCGAGGCGGGCGCGATCCGCGGCACTTGCGGCGCGGCGTGCGCATTGAACGAGCTGATATCCGTAGCTGCGGCCAAGCGCGGTAATCTCCGCGCGAATGTCGGCGATCTTGAGCACCGCGGACAGATGCTGCGGACGGCGGACGAACGAGCCGGCGCGCCGGCGCCGCTCGATCAGGTCGGCCTGCGCAAGCTCCGACAGCGCCTTGTTCACCGTCATGCGCGAGCAGCGATAGCACGCCATCAATTGATGCTCGAACGGGATGCGATGGCCCGGTGGCCACTCGCCCGTCAAGATCCTGGTCTCGATATCGCGCCGGATCTGCTTGTACAGCGTCGGCTTGTCGTCGAGCTTGTCGGTTGCGAGGCTCATGCGATGAGCCTCCGCACCGTCGTGTTGAAGCGTTCCCGCGCTGAGCGGCGAAGCATATGTTGCCCGCCCTCGACGACCTTCCTGCCGCCGGCCCAGACGCAATCGATCGCGCTCGTGCCCGCCGCAAAGATCCAGCCGTCGAGAACGGCGTCGCCACTGCGGCCGGCGAGCGAGGGATGGGTGGTGTCGAGGGTGACGATGTCGGCGCGCGCGCCGGCCTTGAGGCCCACGACGGGTTGCGCGAGCGCCTGGCCGCCACCGGCCAATGCGCCGTCGAGCAGGGCGCGTCCGGTCGAGACACCGGGCCCGTTCGACAACACGTTGCGCTCGCGGTGCTTGAGCCGCTGACCATATTCGAGCTGGCGCAACTCGTCCGCAATGCCGACCAGCACATTGCAGTCGGTGCCGATGCCGAAGCGGCCGCCGGCATCGAGGAATTCACGCGCGGGAAAAATGCCGTCGCCGAGGCTTGCTTCGGTGACGGGGCAGAGGCCCGCGACAGCGCCTGTCTTCGCGAGCGAAGCGACTTCCATCGGCGTCGTGTGGGTCGCGTGAATCAGGCACCAGCGCTGATCGACAGGCGCGTGTTCGAGCAGCCATTCCACGGGGCGCCTGCCGGACCAGGCGAGGCAATCCTCGACTTCTTTGGTTTGTTCCGCAGCGTGGATATGAATCGGACCGCCGTCGGCAAGCGGAACGATCGCGGCCAGCTGGTCCGGCGTCACGGCGCGCAGGCTGTGCGGCGCGATGCCGATATTGGCGCCGGGTAGCTTGGTGACGGCCTCGCGCGAAGCAGCAAGTAATTTTGCAAACTGATCGACCGAGCAGATGAAACGGCGCTGGCCGGCATGCGGCGCGGCGCCGCCGAACGTGCCGTGCGCATAAAAGCTCGGCAGCAACGTGAGACCGATGCCAGCAGTCTCGGCGGCCTGCGCGATGCGCATCGCCATCTCCGCCGGGTTGGCGTAGGGCGCGCCATCATGATCGTGATGCAGATAATGAAACTCGCCGACGCGGGTAAAACCCTGCTCCTGCATCTCGACATAGAGCAAGGTGGCGACGCTCTCGACGTCGTCGGGCGTCATCGTGAGCGCAAAACGATACATCGTCTCGCGCCAGGTCCAGAATGTATCGGCCGTGTTGCCGCGCGTCTCGGCGAGCCCGGCCATACCGCGCTGGAACGCGTGGCTGTGCAGGCTCGCTAGTCCGGGAATGGCGAGTTGATGGCGCTCGGCTCCGGCTGCCGGCGCGACGCCGGCTGTCACCTCGGCGATGGCGCCGTCGGTGACGACGACCTGCACGTCGTCGGCCCAGCCCGAGGGCAGCAGCGCGGATGCGAAATGCAGTCGTGTCATGTTTCCTGCCGGCTGGACAGAACCGCGCCACGATTATATGTCTAGACATATAAGTCAAGCGTCCGGCAGCGAAGGATTACCTGCATGGCAGAGCGCTTCGATCGGATCTGGCACAATGCCCACCTCGCCACGATGCGGGATGATCTGCCCGATCTCGGCGAGATCCCGCATGGCGTGATCGCGGCGCGCGATGGCCGCATCGTCTTTGCAGGCGCACACTCCGATTTTCCGGCGAATGCAGATGCGGCGGAGTGGATCGATTGCGCGGGGCGGTGGATCACGCCCGGTCTCGTCGACTGCCACACGCATCTGGTTTACGGCGGTAACCGCGCGCACGAATTCGAGCTGCGGCTCAAGGGCGCCAGCTACGAAGAGATCGCGCGCGCCGGCGGTGGCATCGTCTCGACGGTTGCAGCAACGCGGGCCGCGAGCGAGGCGGAGCTCGTTGCGAGTGCGCTGCCGAGGCTCGACGCGCTGATCGGCGAGGGCGTGACGACGCTGGAGATCAAGTCCGGCTATGGGCTCGATACGGACACCGAGCTGCGGCAACTCAGTGCCGCGCGTGCGCTCGCGCGCGTCCGGCCGGTTGCGATCCGCACCAGCTTCCTCGGCGCGCACGCGCTTCCAGTTGAAGCCGGCGACGACAAGGATCGCTACATTGACCTGGTCTGCCGCGAGATGCTGCCGGCGGTGGCGGAGTCCGGGTTTGCCGACGCCGTCGATGCCTTCATGGAAGGCATTGCGTTTTCGGCCGAGCAGACGGCGCGCGTGTTCGCGGCGGCGAGGGCGCTCGGCTTGCCGGTGAAGCTGCACGCCGACCAACTCTCCAATCTCGGCGGCGCAGCGCTCGCCGCAAAATTCTCGGCGCTTTCCGCCGATCATCTCGAGCACACCGATGAGGCCGGGGTCGCAGCGATGGCGCAGGCGGGAACGGTGGCGGTGCTGCTGCCCGGCGCCTTCTATTTCATCCGCGAAACGCAGAAGCCGCCCCTCGAGCTGTTCCGCAAGCATGGCGTCAGGATCGCATTGGCAACCGACTGCAATCCCGGCAGCTCGCCGCTCACCTCGCTTCTGCTCACGATGAACATGGGCGCGACGCTGTTCCGGATGACGGTCGTCGAATGCCTTGCCGGCGTGACGCGCGAAGGGGCGCGCGCGCTTGGCATGCTTTCCGAGACCGGCACGTTGGAGGCCGGCAAATGGTGCGACCTCGCGATCTGGGATGTCGAGCGGCCGGCCGAGCTCGTCTACCGGATCGGTTTCAATCCGCTGTATCGCCGTATCTGGAGAGGCCAGTGAGCGGCGCGGCGACACCGATCGTGGTCACACCCGGCCGCGTCAGCCTCGGCGATCTCGCGCAGGTGCTTGCGGGCGCGACCGTGGTGCTCGATCCCTCGTTCTGGCCTGCGGTCGACGCTGCCTCGGCGATCGTGGCCGCGGCCGCGCAAGCGCCTGCACCGGCCTATGGCATCAACACCGGGTTCGGAAAGCTCGCCTCGAGGCGCATCTCGCCGGACCAGACGGCGACGCTTCAGCACAATCTGATCGTGTCGCATTGCTGCGGCGTGGGACCGCCGACGCCGGAGCCGGTGGTGCGCTTGATGATGGCGCTGAAGATCATCTCGCTGGGGCGCGGCGCATCAGGGGTGCGGCGCGAGGTCATCGCGCAGCTCGAAGCGATGCTGGCGCGCGGCATCTGCCCGCTGGTGCCGCAGCAGGGGTCGGTCGGCGCCTCCGGCGACCTGGCGCCGCTCGCGCACATGGCCGCGGTCATGATCGGCGAGGGGCAGGCGCTGGTTGGCGGAACGATCATGCCGGGCCGCGAGGCCCTGGTCCACGCTGGTCTCGCGCCTTTGACGCTTGGTCCCAAGGAAGGCCTCGCACTCATCAACGGCACGCAATTCTCCACGGCCTATGCGATCTCCGGCCTGTTGCGCGCGCATGCGCTGGCCTGTGCATCGCTGGTGACGGGCGCTCTGTCGGTCGATGCGGCGATGGCCTCGACGGTGCCGTTTCGCTCCGAGATCCACGCGTTGCGCGGCCATCCCGGACAGATCGCCGCCGGCGCGACGCTGATGGCCTTGCTCGACGGCAGCGACATTCGCCAGTCGCACCTTGAAGGCGACGAGCGGGTGCAGGATCCCTATTGCCTGCGCTGCCAGCCGCAAGTCGCGGGCGCCGCGCTCGACGTGCTGGCGCAGGCCGCGCGCACGTTGATGATCGAGGCCAATTCCGTCACGGACAACCCGCTGGTGCTGGTCGAGACCGGCGAGATCGTATCGGGCGGCAATTTCCACGCCGAGCCGGTTGCCTTTTCCGCCGACGGAATCGCGCTCGCGCTGTCGGAGATCGGCGCGATCAGCGAGCGGCGTATCGCAACGCTGGTCGATCCCGCGCTGAATTTCGGCCTGCCGCCATTCCTGACACCGGATCCAGGCCTCAACTCCGGCTTCATGATCGCCGAAGTCACCGCGGCGGCGCTCTACGCCGAGAACAAGCAGCGCGCCGCGCCATGCTCGATCGATTCAACGCCGACCAGCGCCAACCAGGAAGACCACGTGTCGATGGCCGCGCACGCCGCACGGCGGCTCTCCGATATGGCGGATAATCTCGCCTCCATTCTCGGCATCGAGCTGTTGGTCGCTGCGCAAGGCATCACGTTGCGCCTGCCACACCTGACCAGCCCTGCGCTTGCGGCCGTCATCGCCGCGTTGCGCGAGGAGGTGCCGGCGCTCGGGCCCGACCGCTACATGGCCGACGACCTCGTCAAAGCCAAGGCGCTGGTCGAGGCCGGCGCGCTGCCGCGCATTGCGAGCGCGGCGCTCGCGAAAGATCCGTTTCCATCGCTTGCCTCAGAGGTCGCCCCATGAACCGCCGACTGGACAATGAACGCACGATCCGCGCGCCTCACGGCTCCGACATCAGTGCCAGGAGCTGGCTGACGGAAGCGCCGCTCCGCATGCTCATGAACAATCTCGATCCTGATGTCGCCGAGCGGCCCGGCGAGCTCGTCGTCTATGGCGGGATCGGTCGCGCGGCGCGCGACTGGGAGAGTTTTGACCGGATAGTTACTTCGCTGCGCAAGCTCGAAGGCGATCAGACGCTGCTCGTGCAGTCCGGCAAGCCGGTCGGCATCTTCCGCACCCATGCGGATGCGCCGCGGGTGCTGATCGCGAACTCCAATCTCGTGCCGCACTGGGCGACGCTCGATCACTTCAACGCGCTCGACAAGGCCGGCCTGATGATGTTCGGCCAGATGACGGCAGGCTCGTGGATCTATATTGGCAGCCAGGGCATCGTGCAGGGGACCTACGAGACCTTCGTCGAGGTCGGGCGGCGCCATTACGGCGGTAGCCTTGCAGGCAAATGGATTTTAACGGCGGGCCTCGGCGGCATGGGCGGCGCGCAGCCGCTGGCGGCGACGATGGCCGGTGCTTCGCTGCTTGCCATCGAGTGCCAGCCGAGCCGCATCGAGATGCGCCTTCGCACCGGCTACCTCGATCGTCAGGCGAGCTCGCTGGATGAAGCGCTCGCGATCATGGCGGAGGCAGCGCGGACCAGGAAGCCGGTCTCGGTCGGCTTGCTCGGCAACGCCGCCGACATCTTCCCCGAGCTCGTCCGCCGCGGCGTCAAGCCCGACATCGTGACCGACCAGACCAGCGCCCATGATCCGATCAACGGATACTTGCCGAAGGGATGGACGCTTGCGGAGTGGGAAGCCAGGCGCAAGGACGATCCCAAGGCGGTCGAGCTCGCGGCAAAATCCTCCATGGTCGACCACGTCAAGGCGATGCTGGATTTCCACGCGCAGGGCATTCCGACGCTCGACTACGGCAACAACATCCGCCAGATGGCGAAGGACATGGGGCTGAACAACGCATTCGATTTCCCGGGCTTCGTGCCGGCCTATATCCGCCCGCTGTTCTGCCGCGGCGTTGGGCCGTTCCGCTGGGCGGCGCTGTCTGGCGATCCCGAGGATATCTTCCGCACCGATGCTCGCGTGAAGGAGCTGATGCCGCACGACAAGCACCTGCACAACTGGCTCGACATGGCGAAGGCGCGCATCAAGTTCCAGGGGCTGCCGGCGCGGATCTGCTGGGTCGGCCTCGGCGATCGTCATCGGCTTGGCCTTGCCTTCAACGAGATGGTGGCGCGCGGCGAAGTGAAGGCGCCGATCGTGATCGGCCGCGATCATCTCGACAGCGGCTCGGTGGCAAGTCCTAACCGCGAGACCGAGGCGATGCGCGACGGGTCGGACGCGGTATCGGACTGGCCGCTGCTCAATGCGCTCTTGAATTGCGCCAGCGGAGCGACCTGGGTCTCGCTGCATCACGGCGGCGGCGTCGGCATCGGCTATTCACAGCACGCCGGCATGGTGATCGTCGCCGACGGCACGGCGGAGGCCGCCCGCCGCCTCGAACGCGTGCTGTGGAATGATCCGGCGAGCGGCGTCATGCGTCACGCCGATGCAGGCTACGAGACAGCGATCGACTGCGCCCGCGCAAACGGCCTCGATCTGCCGAGCCTGGCAGGCTAGCACTACTTTGGCAGAATCTGTTTGCGCCAGTGTTTTTCAAGGATTTGTTTTCGGCAGTATGGACACCGTTGAGACGGCGGCCGAAGGATGAGATCGACGATGGCGTGACGTACGGCGGGCATGGTTGGCTGAGGCGGAGGTCCGTT
>NZ_JBBIAM010000092.1:0-39142 GCF_054185185.1 Bradyrhizobium sp. UFLA05-153 | reverse complement strand
AGGAGCCCGGTGCGTTAGCAGCGCTCGCCGGGAT
Source organism: Bradyrhizobium sp. UFLA05-153 (assembly GCF_054185185.1). Classification (NCBI taxonomy): domain Bacteria; kingdom Pseudomonadati; phylum Pseudomonadota; class Alphaproteobacteria; order Hyphomicrobiales; family Nitrobacteraceae; genus Bradyrhizobium; species Bradyrhizobium sp. UFLA05-153. The sequence continues at coordinate 39,108 of NZ_JBBIAM010000092.1, read as the reverse complement.
CTGGGTGGGGGGCGAGGAGCAATCCTCGTCCCTACCACGACCACATCACTGACAGGTTGGCCATTGGTCAAGTCGATTGCTGCGACCTGCCAGCTGGCAAAGAAGATTCCGTAGTGGCCATCGCGATCGAGGGGGCGGATGGCCAGGCGCTCGCGAGCGAAGGCCTGGGGGACTTTCCAGAACCGTCCCTTGAAGGAGATGTAGGGTCTCGTCGATGAGACCCTGCGCACGGTCTCGCTGCTGTCATACTCGACCTGCGGAACGCGCGCGGGCATGGCACGAGAACTCGGTCGGAAGCGGTCGGCGGGCACATTCATGGCGAGCCCCTCGTGAGGTCGCTCCAGGTTGTAGACCATGCGCCAGGCGTCGAGGGCGCGCTGAACTTCCGGCAGGGTGCGGAAGCGACGCATGGCAAATACCTCGGCATTGAGCGTGCGATGGAAGCGTTCGTTCTTGCCACGGCCCTGCGGGTGGCACGGTCTGGCGTGGACCACCCTGATGCCGAGCTTGAGCAGCCATACCTTCAGCCCGGTCCAGCGAACACCCGACGTGTCGCCCCAGGGGGAGCCGTTATCGGTGTAGAAGGCCTCCGGCAGACCATAACGACGGAAGGTGGCTGTCAGATGCTTCTGCACGGTGGGGCGCTGCTCGTTCGCGCATGCCTTCAGGCACATGACATAGCGCGAATGATCGTCAACAATGGTCAGCGGATGACATCGCGTCCCGTCGCCGAGCGGCAGGTGACCCTTGAAGTCCATCTGCCACAACTGATTGGGCGCTTCCTTCTCGAAGCGATGTCCGGGGTTGGGTGGCGCATTCTCGCTCGGCTTGATCCGGTCGTTCCGACACAGGATCTGATGCACGGTTGACGGCACCGGCACAGCCTGCCCATCGCGCTTCAGGCAATGGGCGATCTTGCGTGCTCCCCAAGCTGGATGCTTATCGCGCACAGCCACGACCTGCGCCTCCATTGCAGCGTCGCTGCGCTTGGGCATCGCCTTCGGACGACGGGACTGATCCGCCAGTTCCCGATCGCCGGCCTGCCATCGTCTCAGCCACTTGTACCCGACATCAGGACTGATACCGAACCGCCGGCACAACTCCCGGCGGTTCGCCCCCTCCTGCAAGGCAAGTCGCACGAACTCGCGTCGCTGATCCACTACTAACACCTCGTTCCACGGCATGGACGGACCCCGAATCGACCAATCCAGCCAATGTTGATGTGTCAGCTATGTCTCCGAACACCCGTCAGTGATCTGTCCGGTCTAAACACTTGACCGGGCGATCCAGTACTCCGAGACGGTTGTGCTAGAATCGATAGGCCGCAGCGTACTGGATGCCCCGGTCGAGCCGGGGCATGACAGCGGTATGTGTGGCGCCTACCGCCGCTCGCGAAAGAACTCGCGCAAGAGCCGCGCCGCCTCGCTCTCGCCGACGGCCGAATAGACCTCTGGCGTATGGTGGCAGGTCGGGGAGGCGAAGAACCGCACCCCGGACTCGACCGCGCCGCCCTTGGGGTCGGCCGCGCCGTAATAGAGCCGCCTGACCCTTGCAAAGGAGATCGCGCCCGCACACATGGTGCAGGGCTCGAGCGTCACGTAGAGGTCGCAATCGACCAGCCGCTCGCTGCCGATCTTCCTGGCGGCTTCGCGCAGCGCGATGATCTCGGCATGGGCCGTGGGGTCGTGGTCGGTCAGCGTCCGGTTGGCGGCAGTCGCGATGACCTCGTAATTGCGCACCACGACGCATCCGATCGGAACTTCGCCCGATTTTCCGGCATTTTCGGCCGTTTTGAGCGCCAAATCCATGAAAGAAGGGGCTTTCATGCCTCGTATCATTGCCAGAAACCTGCTACTAGCTCCGCCTTCAGCAAGAGTGGATACCGATTTTGCCTGAGCATGCGGCTCGGAACGAGCGCGCACAATGCTTTCTGGCCACCCCCTAAGTGAGATTATTCATGCCCCGCGACAGCGACAAAGACAACGATTCCCGCGGCCGGCGTGATCGAGGCCCGTCCAAGGGCCGCACCGGCAAGCCGCGCGGCCCCGAGAAGAAGTTCGCCAAGCGCGGCTTTGCCGGCAAGGGCGATCGTGACGAGCGCCCCTCCCGCGGCGACCGCGACAGCCGGCCGTTCCGCCGCCGCGAGGATGGCGATGCACCGCGGCGCGACTATGGTGACCGGCCGCGCTTCAAGCGCGACGACCGCGGCCGCGAGGATCGCGGCGAGCGCAGCTTCAAGCCGCGTGGCGACCGTCCGTTCAAGCCGCGCGGAGATCGTCCGCAGTTCGACCGTGACGAGCGCGCGCCGCGCGGCGAGCGGTCCGAGCGGCGGTTCGAGGACCGGAAGTTTTCGCGCGGTGGCTCCGACCGGCCGCGCAAGGACTTTGGCCGCGACCGCGATTTCGAAGGCAAACGCAACTTCGAAGGCGGGGATCGCAAGCGCAGCTTTGGCGATCGCCCGCGCGACCGCGACGATCGTCCGCGCAAGTCTTTTGGCAAGAGTTTTGGCAAGGATTTTGGTGGCCGCGATCGCGGTGAGGAAAAGCCGTGGCGTCAGCGCGACGACCGGCGCGAGGGTGGCCGTGGCGAAGACCGTCCGCGCTTCTCGCGGCGGCGCGAGGAGGGCGGTGAGGATCGTCCGCGTTTCCAGCGCTCACGCGAGGAACGCTTTGGCGAAGACCGTCCCAAGTTTGGCCGGCCGCGCGACAAGCGGCCGGAGGGCCGCATGGACTGGCAGGAGCATCCGCGCAGCGAAGGCCGCTTCCGCGACCGGCCGCGCCGCGACAATGAGGACGACAGCCAGATCTTCACCAAGCGTCCGGCCTTCGGCGGCCGCGGCGCCTATCGCGAGCGCGATCGCGATTTCGACCGGCGGCCGCGTCGTGAGGACGAGCCGAAGCCGAAGAAGGCCGGCGAGCGCATCGCCAAGGTGCTGGCGCGCGCTGGCCTGGCCTCGCGGCGCGATGCCGAGGAGATGGTCACGCAGGGCCGCGTCACCGTCAACGGCCGCGTCATCAACTCGCCGGCGCTCGACGTGACGCAGAACGACGTCGTCGCCGTCGACGGCAAGCCTTTGCCGCCGCGCGAGCGCACGCGGCTGTTCCTCTATCACAAGCCGCGCGGGCTGATGACGACGCATGACGACCCCGAGGGGCGTCCGACCGTGTTCGACAACCTGCCGGAAGGCCTGCCGCGGCTGATCAGCGTCGGCCGGCTCGACTTCAACACTGAAGGCCTCTTGCTGCTCACCAACGATGGTGGCCTCGCGCGCACCCTCGAATTGCCGGACACCGGCTGGCTGCGCCGCTACCGCGTCCGCGCCCATGGCGAGATCACGCAAGCGCAGCTCGATCAATTGAAGAACGGCATCGAGGTCGAGGGCGTCAAATACGGCCCGATCGACGCCACGCTCGAGCGCGACCAGGGCGCCAATGTCTGGCTGGTGTTCGCGATCCGCGAAGGCAAGAACCGCGAGGTGCGCAACGTCTGCGCCCATCTCGGGCTCGAGGTGAACCGGCTGATCCGCGTGTCCTACGGTCCGTTCCAGCTCGGCGAGGTTCCTGAAGGCCAGGTCGACGAGATCAAGTCACGCGTGCTGCGCGAACAGCTCGGTGACAAGGTGATCGAGAAGTCGGGCGCGCAGTTCGACGTGCCCTCGAAATCCGCCTCCCGCGACGACGATGCTCCGCGCGAGAAGCCGATGAAGCGCGCCGTGATCAACGACCGCAAGGGCCGCCGCGTGCTAGTGCAGCGCACCGGCAGCGAGGAGGCGCGCGAGCGCAACGAGATGGAAGCGAGCGGCTACGGCCCGCCGCGCCGTCCCAAGCGCGGCTATCACGGCAAGCGCGATCTCAGGCCGAAAGACGAGTAAATGCGCGTCGTCGGCGGACGATTGAAGGGGCGCAATCTCGCCGCGCCGTCCTCGCGCGACATCCGTCCCACGGCGGATCGTTTGCGCGAGTCCGTGTTCAACATCCTCGTGCACGCCTATGACGATCCGATCGAGGACGCGCGCGTGCTCGATCTCTTCGCCGGCACGGGCGCGCTCGGCATCGAGGCGGCCTCGCGCGGCGCGAAATTCACGCTGTTCGTCGACAACGGCGCCGAGGCGCGTGCGCTACTCCGCAGCAATGTCGAGGCGCTGGGCCTGGGCGGCGTGACGAAGGTCTATCGCCGCGATGCGACCGATCTTGGTCCCGCGCATCCGGTCGAGCCGTTCTCGCTGGTGTTCCTCGATCCGCCCTACGGCAAGGGCCTTGCCGAGCGGGCGCTCGCGAGCTTGCGCGACGGGGGCTGGCTCATGCCGGGGGCGCTGCTGGTGGTCGAAGAAGCGAAGGCCGCGCAATTCACCGCGCCTGAAGGCTTGGAGGAACTGGAGCGGCGCGCCTATGACGACACGGAGTTCGTGTTTTTGAAGGCTCCGTAGGGTGGGTTAGCCCTGCGGCTGCGCGAAGCGCAGTCCGCTAGGCGTAACCCACCTCTTTACTTTCCGCGGCGACAAAAGCGGTGGGTTACGCCTTCGGCTAACCACCCTACGACGTCACCTCCGCCCGAACAGCTTCTCGACATCCGCGAGCTTCAGCTCCACATATGTCGGCCGGCCGTGATTGCACTGGCCGGAGTTCGGCGTCTCCTCCATCTCGCGGAGCAGCGCGTTCATCTCCTCCGGCTTGAGCCGACGGCCTGCGCGCACCGAGCCGTGGCAGGCCATGGTGGCGGCGACGTGCATCAGGCGGCGCTCCAGCGGCAGCGCCTCGTCCCACTCGGCCATGTGCTCGGCGAGATCGCGCAACAATCCACCTGCGTCAGCCTTGCCGAGCAGCGACGGCGTCTCGCGCACTGCAACGGCACCCGGACCGAAGGATTCGATCGCGAGCCCGAACGAAGCCAGCTCGTCGCTGCGCGCTAGCAGCCGTTCCACCGTCGCCTCGTCCATCTCGACGATCTCGGGGATCAGGAGGATTTGCCGCTGCACGCCGTTCTTCGCCAGCGACGCCTTCAGCCGTTCATAGACGATACGCTCATGGGCGGCATGTTGATCGATGATGATGAGGCCGTCGCGGGTCTGCGACACGATGTAGGTCTCGTGGATCTGCGTGCGCGCCGCGCCGAGCGGACGGTCGACCAGATCGCCGACGGGCTGCGTCTCGATTCTCACATCCGCGGTCGGCGCGCCGACGTCGAAGGCGGCCTGCACGCGCTCCGCGAAAGCCGGCGCAGCGGTGCCCTCGAAGGACGGCAGCGGCGCCGTCGGGGCGGATGGCGACTGCCGCCAGTCCCAATTGCCCGGGCGCGGCGCGAACGCGGGGCGGAATGACGACAGCGCGCTGCCGCCGCTATTGGCGGCGGTGCGTCGTCCCTCGCGCGCAAGACCTTCCTTCAATCCGTGTACGATCAGCGCGCGCACGAGCCCGGCATTGCGGAACCGTACCTCGGTCTTGGCCGGGTGCACGTTGGCGTCGACCTCGCGCGGGTCGAGCGTGACGAACAGCGCCAGCACCGGATGGCGGTCGCGCGGCAGATAGTCGGAATAGGCCGCGCGCACCGCCCCCAGGATCAGCTTGTCGCGCACGGGGCGTCCGTTGACGAAGAGATACTGGCCGAGCGCATTCGCCTTTGTCAGAGCGGGGGCAGCCGCGTAACCCGCGACGACGACGCCGTCGCGCTCGGCATGAACCTCGATCGCATGGCTGCGAAACTCCGCGCCCAAGATATCGCCGAGCCGCGTCAGCCGGCCGGCGGCGCCGGGCAGGGCAGCGGCCCAGGTCACCGGCGCGCGCTCCTCGCCGGCGAGCGTGAAGGCAATGTCGGGGCGCGCCATCGCCAACCGCCTGACCACTTCGCGAATGGCCTCCGCCTCGGTGCGGTCGGTCTTCAGGAATTTCAACCGCGCCGGCGTCGCATAGAAGAGGTCGTTGACCTCGACGCGCGTGCCATGCGCCAGCGCTGCCGGCATGATCTCGGACTTCTCGCCGCCTTCGACCGACAGCGCCCAGGCATGCGGTTCGCTGGCGTGGCGCGTGGTGATCGAGAGCCGTGCAACCGAGCCGATCGAAGGCAGCGCCTCGCCGCGGAACCCGAGCGTACGGATTTGCAGGAGATCCTCGTCATCGAGCTTGGACGTGGCGTGGCGTTCGACCGCGAGCGACAGGTCCCTCGCCGTCATGCCGCTGCCGTCGTCGGTGATGCCGATCCGCCGCCGGCCGCCGCCATCGGTGAACACGTCGATGCGGCTCGCGCCGGCATCGATGGCGTTCTCGACCAGTTCCTTGACCACGCTCGCAGGCCGTTCCACCACCTCGCCCGCGGCGATGCGATTAACGATCTGTTCGGGAAGTTGGCGGACGGGCATGGGTTCACTCGGCGAAGTGACCCAGTCTAACGTCGCCCGGACGCAAATGCATGTGGAAGCTTGAGCTTCCCACATACCAAATAAAGGACATTTCCAGCTTTGAGCTGCCATCACGAATGCGGCGTGCATTCGTGCGCTGCCGCATATGAGGAGCGCAATTCCGCGAAACGGCCGCGAAATCCCTCAACGATCACCACACCAGACGGTTTGCATCACGGGCGCGCCGTTCGCAGTCTTACGCGATGAAATGGTCCAGTTCAGGCGAACGGTGCGTAGAATCACCGGACCGTTCATCGCGAAAAATCCAGGAGAAATGGATGAAGTTGGTGAAGACCTCCGTGATCGCATGCGCCCTCTCGGCTCTGATTGCGACACCCGTTCTCGCTCAAGGTGCGTCGACTGACGCCAAGACGCGCGGCACCGTGCAAAGCAAGCCCATGCAGGGCGGCGTGTCAGGCAGCGAAGATGAGGATTTGGGCGCGCAGCAGGGCGCTGCCGGCGACAAGGTAGGCATGAAGTCGACCAAGGGCACGAAGGGTACGGTCGGCACCACCGGAAGCGCGGCGCGTAAAGGGACGGTCGACGATTCCACGTCGGGCGGTGCGGCTACGGGCAAGCGCTACTAACGCCGGGGCGCGAAACGGCGAACCTCCGGTCGCTCTGCGGCCGGAGGTTTTTTGATTGTTCAATCGTCGAAGCCGCCGCCGCGCCTGGCCTTGATGTCGCCGCGGCGCTTCTTGCTGTCGAGCCGGCGCTGCTTGGAGGCGAAGGTCGGCCGCGTCGCGCGGCGCGGCGTCGGCCGCACCATGGCCTCGCGCAGGATCTCGAGCAGGCGGTCGATTGCGTCCTGGCGGTTGCGCTCCTGGGTGCGAAACCGCTGCGCCTGGATCACGATGACGCCGTCCTTGGTCATGCGCTGACCGGCGAGGCGCGCAAGGCGCAAGGCCGCGTCCTCCGGCAGGGTCAGCTTGCGCGTGTCGAAGCGCAGCTGCGCCGAGGTCGCGACCTTGTTGACATTCTGTCCGCCCGGGCCGGAGGCGCGGACGAAGCCGATCTCGATGTCGTCTTCGTCGATGACGAGATCGCGGGAAATCCGCAGCATGATGGCACCTTCGTGATGCCTCGACCTATCGCGGGCACCCTCATTTGGCAATGCTGCATCATGGAAAATGCGAATGGCCGGGGCAAGCCCGGCCATTCATTGCGGAGATCGCAAGTTCAGTTCGACTTCGGCGCGGGCGCTGCGGCGGGCTGCGCGGCCGCCTGGGGCGCGCGGCCGACGATGACGGTCAGGAGGCCCTGGCCCCACAGCCGCTTCGCGGCCTGCTTGGCGTCGTCCAGCGTCACGGCATCGACGATGGCATTGCGCTTCTCGATATAGTCGATCGGCAGCTTGTCCTGCTGATACTGCAGCAGCGCCTGCGCGAGCTTGGAGGAGGTATCGAGCGCCAGCATCTGCGAGCCCTTCAGATAAGACTTCGCCTCGTCGAGCTCCTTCTGCGTCGGTCCCTCCTCGGCGATGCGGCGCACTTCCCTCTCGACGGCGTCGATGGTGTCGCCGGCGCGGTCCGCCCGCGTGCCGGTGCTGCCGATGAACACGGCCGAGTGCTCCATCCACAGCAGCGCTTCAAACACCGAATAGGCGAGCCCTCGCTTCTCGCGCACCTCGCGATAGAGCCGGGAGGACAATCCGCCGCCGCCCAGGATGTGGTTGACGACGTAGGCGGCCATGAAGTTCGGATCGCTGCGCTTCACGCCGGGGCCGCCAAAGGTGATCACGGTCTGCGGCACGTCGAGCGGCACGAAGGCGCGCTGCGGCGGTGCGGCTGGCTCGACGTCGGGGACCTGTGTGAGGTTCGCCTTGGCCGGCAGGCTGCCAAACGTCCTGTCGAGCAGCTTGCCGAGGGTTGCCGGGTCGACGTCGCCGACGACCGCGACCTTCAGCGTGTCCCTGGCCAGCACGCGGCCGACATAATCCTTCATGTCGGCGACCGTGATGGTCGGCACGCTTTCCAGCGTCCCGCTGGTCTGCCGACCGTAGGGATGATCGCCGAAGGTGATCTCGAAGAGTTTACGGCTGGCGAGCGCGGTCGGATTGGTGGTGTCGCGGCGCAGGCCCGAGATGACCTGGGAACGGATACGCTCGACGTCGGCGGTGTCGAAATGCGGCGAGGTCAGCGCCATCCGCAACAGGTCGAAAGCCTCGTCCTTGTTGTCGCGGAGCATGCGCAGGCTGCCGCGGAAGGTGTCGCGGTTGGCGTTGAAGGAGAGCTCGATGGCGCGGCGGTCGAGCCGCTCGTGGAAGGTCTTGGAATCGAGATCGCCGGAGCCTTCGTCGAGGAGGTCGCCGACGAGGTTGGCGACGCCAGGCTTGTCCTTGGGGTCCTGCGACGCGCCGCCGGCAAAGGAATACTCCATCGCGATCAGTGGCACGGTCGCGTCCTGCACGAACCAGGCTTCGATGCCGCCGGGCGAGGTCAGGTGCTGGATCTTGGCCGCGGCCTGTGACGGCGAGATGGACACCAGAGAGAGCGTCACCGAGGTGACGACGCAGAGCGCGATGCCCCGCACGCGGAGGAAGGGATAGGTCACGAACGCTTCTCCTCGCGCTTGGCGGTGGTGGTGTCCTTGATCAGGTAGCCGGTGACCGAGCGCTTCTTCTCGAGCCACTTTTGCGCGGCGGCGCGCACCTGTTCGGCGGTGACGGCGCGGATGCGATCGGGCCAGCTGCGGATGTCCTCGATGGACAGGCCCGTGGTCAGCGCGCCGCCATACCAGCTCGCCAGCACGGCCTGATTGTCCTGGGCATAGATCGCCTGCGCGATGAGCTGGGTCTTGACCCGCTCGAGATCCTCGGCGCGGATCGGGTTTTGCACGATGTCGGCGATCACGCCGTCGATCACCTGCTCGACCTCCGCGAAGCTGACGCCCTGCTTGGGCGAGGCCGCGATCGAGAACTGGCTTGGGTCGAGCGAGGTGCTCGAATAGCTGGCGCTGGCGGAGACCGCGAGCGGCTTGTCGACGACGAGCGCGCGGTAGAGATAGGAGTTGCTGCCGCTGCCCATCAGTTGCGCGAGCACGTCGAGCGCAGCGCTCTCGCCGGCCGCCGCCGTGGTTGCCGACGGCGCGAGGTAATAGCGGCGCAGGCCGGGCTGCTCGACGCGCGGATCGGACAGCGTGACGGTGCGCGGAGCAGCCGGCTCCGGCTCCTGCGGACGGATGCGTTGCGCGGGGATCGCGGGCTGTGCCGGGATCGGGCCGAAATTGCGCTCGACCAGCGGGCGCACGTCGGCGACCTCGACGTCGCCGGCGATCACCAGGATCGCGTTGTTCGGCGCATAGAAGCGCCGGTAGAACGCCAGCGCATCCTCGCGATTGAGCTTCTCGATCTCCTGGTGCCAGCCGATTATCGGTCGGCCGTAGGGATGGTTGAGATAGAGCGCGGCCATGACCTGCTCGTTCAGCCGTGCCTCGGGACTGTTGGCAACGCGCATGTTGTATTCCTCGAGCACGACGTCGCGCTCGGGCAGCACGTTCTCGTCCTTGAGCACGAGTCCCGTCATGCGATCGGCTTCGAACTCCATCATGGTTGGCAGCTGCTCGCGCGGCACGCGCTGATAGTAGTTGGTGTAGTCGACCGAGGTGGAGGCGTTCTCGTTGCCGCCGACGCGCAGCACGGTCTGTGAGAATTCGCCGACCGGATGTTTCTCCGTGCCCTTGAACATCAGGTGCTCGAGGAAATGGGCGAGCCCCGATTTGCCGGGCGTCTCGTCGGCCGAGCCGACCTTGTACCAGATCATCTCCGTGACCACGGGCGTGCGGTGGTCGGGAATCACCACGACCTGGAGTCCGTTACCGAGCGTGAAGCTGCTGGGTGGTGCGGATGTTACCGTTGTCTGGGCAGATGCGCCGCCGGTTGTAAGAGCACAAGTGGAGAGCAACGCGGCGAGGAGGCAGGCAGCCGATCGGTATGAGGACATCACAATCCTTGTGAAAGCCCGGACCCAAATGCCCGGGTGCAAAAGCACGGCATGCTACACCGTGCGACCTAGCGCTTTGCGTCACGAAGCAGAGAACGCCGTCATCGTGAAGTTAAAGATAAGTCATGTGGTGCATCCGGCCTACACCGGACGATTGCGGCAGTTCCTCAATGAGCACGAAAGGCCGGCAGGAGCGCTATTGCTCTTTTTCCTTGCCGCTCTGCACGTCGTAATACGTCTTCTTGGTTTTGTCCGGCCCCCCGGAACCATAGGCGTAATTCGGCGAGGGCGTCTGGTAACCGGGCGGCGGCTCGGTCAGGGATCCCCGCGGCGGCTCAGACTTGAATTCCGCGGCTTCGTTGCTGTCGCCCTTGAAGAGTTTGAACAGGCCGCCGGTGTAGCCGAGCTGGGCCGGACTCAGGGTCGGATTGTTCTGAGTAGGCTGGCCCGGCTCGTTGCTGGTGGTGCGAGTAGGGCCGTTCGTCTTGGCCGCGTTCATCTCGGCTGGCGTCAGCGGCCGGGCGGCTTCCCATGGCTGCTGGAATTTGGTGCCGGATTTCTTTCTTGCGGCAGCAAGCTCCTTGCGGCGCCTTTCGTCGGGGTCCTTGGGCCAGTTTGGCGCGGCCGCCTCGGCAGACGACGCAGGCGGAGGCAGGTCGAGCTTCGGAGGCACTACCAGCGGCGAACGTTCGCGGTATTCGATGCCGGGCTTCTCCAAGCTGCGGCCGCCCTGGGCGCCGAGGCCGGACATCAGATTGTCGATGAGTTTTTCCTCGAAGGTCCGGTCGTCTTCTTCGTCGTCATCGCCGGCGCGGGCCGCGCCGGCCGCCATCACGAGACCGATGCCGAGTGCGACGGAAGTAAGCTTCAGCGAGCGCAACAGCCCGTGCATCGAGCTTCGCATCATCCAACCTTTCGGCTCGCTTTCGCGCATCGCTGTACCTGTTCTGTTTCGTAATCGATCGCCGCGCCCTGCGCGGGCCTGCCCTCGCAAGCAAGGTTCCACCGTCCGGGCCCGTATCGGCCGGGATCAGGGCGCTTTTGCGGCGGGTACCCCCAGGAAGGAATCATACAATAGGGCCGCAACCCCAGCAACGATGGCCACGTCGGCGAGGTTAAACACGTACCAATTGTAGGTATTTCCGGCGATTTCGACGTGAAACAGCGCGAAATCGAACACGGCGCCATAGGCCAGACGGTCGATGGCATTGCCGATGGCGCCGCCGATGATCAGCCCCAGCGCCACCGTTGCCAGCCGGGTCTGCGCGCGGGTCATCCAGACTGCCAGCAGGACCACCGCGACGGCCTTGACCGCCATCAGCGCGATCTGCCCGGCCGCGCCTTCGGTCTGCAGCCAGCCATAGCTGATGCCCTTGTTCCAGGCCGGCATGAGGTCGAAGAAAGACGTCAACCTCAGCCCGCCGCGACGGTTGAGGTCGAACACGTTGAGCAGCCAGAGCTTCGAGGCCTGGTCCAGCACGAGCGAAATCACGGCAGACAGAACGCCGGCGCGGAGAGGGGTCATGGTGCTGCGGCCCCAAACTCCGCCGTCGTCCCGGCGAAGGCCGGGACACATAACCCCAGGCGGAAGTTGGTTGAAAGACTCGTGGTCATCAGCCTTCGCGATCGTGGTTGGCAACTAAGATCAAATGCCCACCCCCAACGCCTTCCACTCGCGCAGCGCCGTGGCATCGCGCGGGGTGACGTCGGGATACTCCGCATCCTCGCCGACAGTCGGCAGGATCTTCCAGGAGCGGGCGCATTTGGTGCCCTGCGCCTTCTCGACCACGACGGCAACGCCGGGAACGGCATCGAGACGGAACGCAGCCGCCGGCGCCTCTCCCTCGCGCACCTCGTAATTCGAGGTGATGCAGACCTCGGCGAGATCGACGTCGAACAGCGTCATCATCGTGTTCCGGTCGGCGATATAGATCACCGGTGATGCCTCGAGCGACGAGCCGATGTTCTTGGCCGCGCGCTCGAGTTCGAGCGCACCGGTGACGACGCGGCGCACGTTGCGGATGATCTCCCATTTCGCGGCGAGCTTGTCGTCGCGCAAGTTTTCGAGACCTTCGGGGAACAGCGTCAGATGCACCGAGGGCTCGGCATCCGGCCGGTACATCCGCCACGCCTCCTCGGCGGTGAAGCTCAGCACCGGCGCCAGCCATTTCAGGATCGCGTTGCAGAGCATATCGATCGTGGTCAGCGCCGCCTTGCGCGTCAGCGAGGACGGCGGATCGCAATAGAGCGTATCCTTGCGGATATCGAAATAGAACGCCGAGAGTTCGCTGTTCAGGAACGCGGACAGGATTGCGACCACGCTCTTGAAGTCGAACGTCTCATAGGCCCTGCGGATCAATTCGGCGCGGAGCGCGAGCTCGTGCAGCATCAGCCGCTCGAGCTCGGGCATCTCGGCGGGCGCGACCGCGTCGGCCGGCTTGTAGTGATGTAGCGTGCCGAGCATCCAGCGCACGGTGTTGCGCAGCTTGCGGTAGGTCTCGACCGTGTTCTTCAGGATCTCGGGCCCGATGCGCTGGTCGTCGGTGTAGTCGCAGGACGCGACCCAGAGCCGGAGGATGTCGGCGCCGGATTCCTTGATAACGGCCTGCGGCTCGATGGTGTTGCCGAGCGACTTCGACATCTTGCGGCCGTCCTCGGCTTGGGTGAAGCCGTGGGTCAGCACGATGTCATAGGGCGCGCGTCCGCGCGTGCCGCAACTTTCCAGCAGCGAGGAATGGAACCAGCCGCGATGCTGGTCCGAGCCCTCCAGATACATCACTGTGTCCGTGCCGCCGTCGACCTTGCGCTTGATGCCGGCGAGGCCGGGGAAATGCACGGGGTCTTCCAGCACGAAGGCGTGGGTCGAGCCTGAATCGAACCAGACGTCGAGGATGTCGTCGACCTTCTTCCAGTCCTCATTGGCGCGGCTTCCGAGGAAGCGCTCGCGGGCGCCGTCCATGTACCAGGCGTCGGCGCCTTCCTTCTCGAAGGCGTCGCCAATGCGCGTGTTGACCGCCTCGTCCTGAAGGATCTCGGCCGAGCCGTCCCCCTTCTCGCGTACGAACACGGCAATCGGCACGCCCCAGGCACGCTGGCGCGAGATCACCCAGTCGGGGCGCGCCTCGATCATGCCGTTGATGCGGTTCTCGCCCGACGGCGGCACCCATTGCGTCACCGAGATCGCGTGCAGCGCGCGGGCGCGCAGCGTCTCGCCGCCCTTCGCCTTGCCGTCTGCCGCAATGTCCGTAGCCCCGGGCCTGCCCGGGGCGTCCACAATAGGTTTGTCCATTGCGATGAACCATTGCGGCGTGTTGCGGAAGATCACCGGCTTCTTGGAGCGCCAGGAATGCGGATATTGGTGCTTCAGCCGGCCGCGCGCGAGCAGCTTGCCGGCGTCAACCAGCGCCTTGATCACGGCGTCGTTGGCGTCGCCCTTCTCGCCCTTGTCGTTGATGACGCGCTTGCCGGCAAAGCCTGGTGCGTGGTCGGTGTAGGCGCCATTCTCGTCGACGGTGTAGGGGATCGCGGTCGGGATGCCGCGCGCATCCAGCTCGCGCGTATTCGCCGTCCAGACGTCAAAATCCTCGCGGCCGTGGCTCGGCGCGGTGTGCACGAAGCCGGTGCCGGTGTCGTCGGTGACGTGATCGCCGGGCAGGAGCGGCACGGTGAAGCCGTAGCCGCCGCCAAGCCCCTTCAGCGGATGGGCGCACTCGATCGCGTCCATGGTGTCGCCGGGGATGTCGCGGACCTTCTCGTAAGAAGTCACGCGCGCCTGCTTGAACACCTCTCCAGCCAGCGCATCCGCAAGGATCAGGAGATCGCCGGTCCTGGCCCAATTGTCGCTAGGGGCGTCCGTGACTTTATAGAGGCCGTAGGCGATCTTCGGCGAGAACGAGATGGCGCGGTTGCCGGGCAGCGTCCAGGGCGTGGTGGTCCAGATCACGACGCTTGCGGAGGCAAGCGCGCCATGCGCGGGCGAGGTGACCGGGAATTTCACCCAGACCATGTCCGAGGTGTAGTCCTCATATTCGACCTCGGCTTCGGCAAGCGCGGTCATCTCGACCACGCTCCACATCACCGGCTTGGAGCCGCGATAGAGCGTGCCGTTGGCGGCGAACTTCATCAGTTCACGCGCGATCTGGGCTTCCGCCGGATAGCTCATGGTGGCGTAGGGATGGGCCCAGTCGCCGATCACGCCGAGACGCTTGAACTCCTCGCGCTGCACGTTGAGCCAGTGCGTCGCATAGGCGCGGCACTCCCGGCGGAAGTCGACCATCGCCGCAGAGTCGCGGAAATCGGGCTTCTGCTTGCCCTTCTTGCGGTAGTGCTCCTCCTCGACCTTCCACTCGATCGGCAGGCCGTGGCAGTCCCAGCCGGGCACATAGTTGGAATCGAAGCCGAGCATCTGCTGGCTCTTGGTGACGAGATCCTTGAGGATCTTGTTCAGCGCCGTGCCGATGTGGATGTTGCCGTTGGCGTAGGGCGGGCCGTCATGCAGCACGAATTTGTCACGACCCTTGGCGCTCTCGCGCAGCTTCTCGTAGAGGCCGATCTCGTACCAGCGCTTGAGGATCTCCGGCTCGCGCTGCGGCAGGCCGGCGCGCATCGGGAATTCCGTCTGCGGCAGGAACAGGGTTTTGGAATAGTCTTTGGCTTCGGACTTTTGCGGCTTTTCGGACATGAATGATCTGGCTCGGAAGGGCGCGGAAGGAATGCGATCACGATCGCGGGGCGAAACGCGGAAATCCCGGTCTTGCGCCGAGCCAAAGCTCAGACGGAAGCCGGGCCGCTAATCCCTATGATGCGCCGCGCAAACATGGGCTCTCCTTAGCAGCCGGGCGGCCAAATCGCAAAGGGCCGGGAGGGGGCGTTTTGGGGCCTCAGTCGACGCTTCCCAGCTTCGGGAAGGCGTTGGGGGCGGCTGCCAGCAGGACCCTCGCGCGGGCGGAATCCTCGTCCATCTGGCGGATCAGCGGCTCGATGCCGTCGAACTTCAGTTCCTCGCGAATGAAGCCGATGAACGCGCAATCGAGTTCTTGCCCGTAGAGGTCGCCCTTGAAGTCGAACAGGAAGATTTCAAGCAGCGGCGCTCCATTATCGAACGTCGGGCGCCGGCCGAAGCTTGCAACCCCCTCCAGCCGCTCCGCCCCGCGGCCGACCCGGACCGCGTAGATGCCGTGCTTGAGGGCGCAATTGGCGTCGAGGCGGATATTGGCGGTGGGATAGCCGAGGTCGCGGCCGCGCTTCTCGCCGTGGATGACCTCGCCGGTCACGAACCAGGGCGCGCCCAGCATGGTCGTGGCCTCAATGAGCTGGCCTTCGGCGAGCGCGGTGCGGATCGCGCTGGAGGAGACCGGCCGCTCGTCGATATCGACATGCGGCTGGACGTCGACCTCGATACCCAGCCGGGGCGCCTCATTGACGAGCAGGCTCGGCGAGCCGACCCGGCCTTTGCCGAAATGAAAGTCGTAGCCGACCGCGATCCCGCTGACCCCGAGCCGGCCGATCAGGTCATGGTGAATGAAATCTTGTGCTGATGTCCCGGCGCGGGTCTTGTCGAAGGTCATGACCACGGCTCCCGCAAGCCCGGTGCCGGCCAGAAGCCGCAGCTTGGCCCGCTCATCCGTGAGGCGGAATTGCGGGGTATTGGGGCTGAAAAACCGCCGCGGATGCGGCTCGAAAGTGAGCGCAAAAGCAGGCCGGTTATGCGTCCGGCCCATCTCCAGTGCAGCCGCAATCACCGCCCGATGGCCGAGATGAACACCGTCGAAATTGCCCATGGCGACCACGGCACCCCTCGGGATCGCGTGAGCCGGCGTGGAATCGCGGATAACGATAAAATGCGGAGCCATCAGGGGAATTCTCTGGGGGGCGGGTCGGCCCGAAACCGTGACGTGACGCGCCAGGCGAAGTCAAGCGGGGGATGTGGCCGCATTGTCCGGCATTTCCGGGCTTTCCGGCCAGAGCCAATTAACGCGCTGTTTAACGCCTTGGTGCTAGTCCTTTGACATGGAACTGCGGGGCGTCGGGCCCGGCAGTTCGATCGTTAATATTTCCTGTTGCGTTTGGGGGAGTCGAGATGGCGGTTGATTTGTCGATGTCGGTTCTGGTGGTTGATGACTACAGCACCATGATCCGTATCATTCGGAATCTGCTGAAGCAGCTTGGCTTCGATAATATCGACGACGCCAGCGACGGCTCGGCGGCGCTGAACAAGATGCGCGGCAAGAAGTACGGGCTCGTGATTTCCGACTGGAACATGGAGCCGATGACGGGCTACGACCTCCTGCGCGAAGTGCGGGCCGATCCCAACCTCGCGACCACGCCCTTCATCATGATCACGGCGGAATCCAAGACCGAGAACGTGATCGCGGCCAAGAAGGCCGGCGTGAACAACTATATCGTCAAGCCGTTCAACGCGGCGACGCTGAAGACCAAGATCGAGGCGGTCTTCCCGGACATGGCGAGCGCGTAAGCGCTCCATCTCCCATCACGGAGAGATTTGGATGCCCGGGCTCGTCCCGGGCATTTATTTTTTGTCGTCATTCCGGGGGCCCGAAGGGCGAACCCGGAATCTCGAGATTCCGGGTTCGGTGCTGGCGCACTGCCCCGGAATGACGGTCATGCATTTACCACTTCAATTCGCGCATCAGCGCCTTCGGCGGGTGGCCGAACAGCTCCAGCACCGAGGCCGGATCGAGTTGGTCGAGGCCCTCGAACTCCTCGGAATGGATACCGCGGGTGACGAACAGGCAGTCGATGCCGAACTCGCGCGCGCCGGTTAAGTCGGTGCGCACGGAATCGCCGATCGCCAGCACCTTCCTGCGATCGATCTGGTGGCCCTGACGCTCGCCGGCGAGGGCCATCGCGCGCTCGTAGATCGGCCGGTGCGGCTTGCCGTAGAAGATCACCTCGCCGCCGAGCTCGCGGTAGAGCTCGGCGATGGCGCCGGCGCAATAGATCAGCCGGTCGCCGCGCTCGACCACGATATCGGGGTTGGCGCAGACCAGCGTGAGCTTGCGCTCGCGCGCCTTCAGCATCATGCCGCGATAATCTTCCGCCGACTCGGTCTCGTCGTCATAGAGGCCGGTGCAGACGATGTAGTCGGCCTCCTCCAGCGGCGCGAGCACCGCGTCGAGCCCGCGATGGATCGAGCCGTCGCGCTCGGGGCCGAGCCAGAACATCTTGCGGCCGGGATGATCGGCGACATAGAGCCGCGTCAGATCGCCCGAGGAGACGATGGCGTCATAGGTCTCGTCGGCAACGCCAAGCTTGCGCAATTGCCGCTGCACCGAATCCGCCGGTCGCGGCGCGTTGGTGATCAGGACGACCGTACCGCCCTGCTGCCGGAAATTGTGCAGCGCCTCGCAGGCTTCGGGGAAGGACTCGAGGCCGTTATGGACCACGCCCCAGATGTCGCTGAGCACGACGTCCACGCCCGCGACCAGCTCACGCAGGCTCTCGACGAAATGCAGCGTGGTCATGGCACGGACGGCCGGTCAGATGCGGCGCGCGAGCGCTGCATTGCCGGTGATGCGCTGTGGCGGCGGCGCGGAAGCCGTTTCGCCTGAGCTGGACGGGACGGAGCCATTGGATACCTGTTGCTGCGCCTGGTCCGGCGCGGCTCCGGCGGTAGCAGATGCACCTTCCGGCCGCAATGGCCGGGGTGGGGCGAACAGGAACCCCTGGCCGAACCGCACATCGTAGTCGAGCAAGTCGACCACCGCGCGCTCGCCCTCGATCCGCTCGGCGATGAGGTCGATGCCGAAGCGGCCGAGCAGGTCGGACAGGTCGGACGGATGGATGTCAGAGGTCGAGGCCTGTTTGGGATCGAGCAGCAGCGCAGCCGGCACCTTGATGAAGCGCACGCCGCGGTCGGCGAGCTCGCGCGGCTCGATGCGCAGGTCCGTGACGTGGTCGATCGAGAAGCGGAAGCCGCGCTGGGCGAGCGCCGCCAGATTCTCGGTCTCGGCGGGGCCGAGATTGCGGAACGTCGACTGCTTGAATTCGAGCACCAGCGAGGGCGCGAGCGCCCGGTTGGCCTCGAGGAAGTCGAGGCATTGCGCAAAGGTGGTGGAATTGCCGAGCGTGGAGGCCGCAACGTTGCAGAACACGCCGACGTCCTTGTTGCGCACCATCAACCGGCGCAGCACTTGCACACAACGCAGCATCACAATGTTGTCGATGCGCCCGATGAGCCCCGAGGCCTCTGCGATGCTGATGAACTCCTCGGCGGCGATGAGCTGGTCGCGCCCGTCGCGCACCCGGGTCACCGCCTCGTAGAAGCGGACCTTGCGCTGCGGCAGCGTCACCATCGGCTGGAGAAAGATGTCGATGCGGTTCTCGTCGATCGCGCTGCGCAGCGTCGCGAGCAGTTGCGCCTGGTTGCGGGCACCGGCGGTGGCGACGGGAGCGCTCGGGGGTGCCGGCGGAACCGGCGGCGGCGCGGCCGGCCGGGGCTCCGGTGCTGCCAAAAGTTCATGCGCCGTCTCGGCTTCCGGCTGCGCAGCGGGCGCTGGCGCGTCCGTCGCCAGCAGGTCCTCATGCGTCGCCAGGGTGGCGGCGAGCTCCTTGACCAGGCCGCCGAGCTCGTTGATCTCGCCGACCACCGACTGGATGCGGTCCGCGTTGGTGGAATTGGCCGACGCGACGCGTCCCTCGACCGCTGCGAGCCGGCGGCCGAATTCGGCGACCTGGCGGGCGAGATCGGCGGTGCCGCGCGACAGATCGGCGATCTGGTTGCCGACGTCGCTGCGGTCGCGCAGGCGCATCGAGACCGCGTTGTACAGGATCAGGAAGGTCAGCGCCGTCAATGCCACGATCGCGGATTCGGTTCCGCTGATGCCGGCCACCGAATGAAGGACGAGGCCGAGCGAGGCTGCGACCAGCACCATGCAGATGGCGATGAAGATCGTCGAGATGCGAATCATGCCGCGCGCTACGCCCTCTAGTGCTGACTGCCCCACCCGGGAAAACACGGGCACGTCTCTGGCACGCTCTTGTTAAACGCCCCCGAGCGAGGGTGACCTTAACATCATTGTTGATTCGCGGGGATAGGGCGTCGTCGCGCGCTAGGTGAGACCGGCGCGGCGAAAGCCTTCCAGGTAGCGGTCGCGGTCGGTCGCGAGCTTGATCGGCATGAACTCGGCGATCCAGGCGAGCGAGACGTTCGGCTGGGCCCGGCGCAGCTCCTGCAAAGCGGAGCGGGCAAGGTCCGCACGGCCGGCCATGCCGGCCGCCGAGGTCAGCACCCTGTGCGCGCCGACGAAATCGCTGCGCTGTCGCAAGGCCTCGTGCGCGAGCCGGATCGCCTCCTCATAATCGCCGCCGAGGAAGCGGGCATAGGCCTTGATGCCGAAATAGACCGGCGCATAGGGGTCGCGCGGGCTGAGACGGATGGCACGGCGCGCCGCCTCGTCAGCATCCTGCCAGCGGCCGCAATAGCTGAGCGCCAGCCCATAATAGCCCTGCGCCAGCGCGTAGCTCGGATTGAGCCGCAGCGCAGTCTCGAATTCGGCGAGCGAATCCTCGAAATGGCGCGCGAACAGATGGACGTGGCCGAGCGCATTATGGGCCCAGGGATCCTCGTCGTCGGCCCGGATCGCGGCGAGCGCGGCGCGCTCGGCGATCGGCATTGCGGCGGCCATGTCCATCCAGCCCATATGAGCGGTGAACATGTAGCTGGTTCCAAGCAGGCCCAGCGCCTTGCCGTAATTCGGGTCGAGCGCGATGGCCTTCTCCAGCAAGGCCTGCGCGACCACATGGTCCTGTCGCGTCACGCGCCAGTAATGGGCGAGCGCCCGCATCACCAGGTCCCACGCATCCATGCTGTCGGGCGGCTTGCGCTGGGCGCGAAAATTTTCTGCCGCATAGAGCTGCGGCTCGATCGCGGCGACGATGGCTTCGGTGATCTCGTCCTGTACCGCGAACACGTCGGCGAGCTCGCGATCGTAGCGTTCCGCCCAGAGATGGCTGCCGGTCGCGACGTCGTTGAGCTGCGCGGTGATGCGTACGCGGTCGCCGCCCTTGCGCACGCTTCCTTCGACGACGTAGCGGACGCCGAGTTCGTCTGCGACCTCCCGCAGATGAACCGTCCGCCCCTTGTAGATGAATGAGGAGTTGCGCGCGATCACGAAGAACCAACGCAGCTTCGACAGCGCCGTGATGATGTCTTCGCTGATGCCGTCGGAAAAATACTCCTGCTCCGCATCGCCGCTCATGTTGGTGAAGGGCAGCACGGCGATTGCCGGCCGGTCGGGCAGCGGCTGGGCGGACGGTTGCTTCCGCGCGTCCGGCGTTGCCGACGGGTCAGCTTTGCTAGTTTCGACGACGTCGCCGACGAAGCGCACGCCCTTGCGCGCCACGGTGCGGATCAGCCGTTGTTCCTCGCCGGTGTCGTTGATCGCGCGCCGTGCTGCGTTGATGCGGCTTGCGAGCGTGGAGTCCGAGACGACGCGCCCGTTCCACACCGCATCGAGCAGATTGTCGCGCGTCACCACGCGGTCGCGGTTGCGGATCAAATGGATCAACAGATCGAATACCTGCGGCTCGAGCGCGACGAGGTGATCTGCGCGCCGCAATTCGCGGCGCTCGGGATCCAGCGAAAAATCCTCGAACTGGAACGCCACGCCCGGCTCCCGCTCAGAAATCAAGGCGCTCTCAACGTAAAATAACGGCGCTCTCAAAGCCAGTCACGGGCCTGCGCTCTATCGTCCCGGCATCTTCAACCGGAGGAAATTTTCATGTCGACTTCCGCAGCACTCAGCAAGCCCGCCGACGCCCAGCCGGACCTCGCCGCGCTCAAGCAGCGCCAGCACGGCGCCTGGTCGTCCGGCGACTATGCCGTGGTCGGCACGACCTTGCAGATCGTCGGCGAGCAGATTTGCGAGGCGCTCGACCTGCGTGCCGGCAGCAAGGTGCTCGACGTCGCCGCCGGCAACGGCAATGCCACGCTCGCTGCGGCGCGGCGCTGGTGCGATGTGACCTCGACCGACTACGTGCCGGCGTTGCTCGAACGCGGCCGCGAGCGCGCAGCGGCCGAGCACCTCACCATCTCGTTCCGTGAGGCGGACGCCGAGGCGCTGCCGTTCCCGGACGCCTCCTTCGACGTGGTGATTTCGACCTTTGGCGTGATGTTCACGCCCAATCAGGACAAGGCGGCCTCCGAGCTTGCGCGAGTGTGCAGGGCCGGCGGCAAGGTCGGGCTCGCCAACTGGACGCCGCAGGGCTTTATCGGGCAGCTCTTCAAGACACTCGGCAAGCACCTGCCGCCGCCGGCCGGGGTGAAATCGCCGGCTCTGTGGGGCACAAAGGCCCGGCTCGAGGAGATGTTCGGCGGCCAGGCATCGGAGATTGTCGCCGAGCCCCGAATGTTCGTGTTCCGTTACCGCTCGCCCGAGCACTGGCTCGACGTTTTCAAGTCGTTCTACGGTCCGATGCTGAAAGCCTTTGCCGCGCTCGACGATAATGGCCAAGCGGAACTGCGCCGCGATCTCTTGAGCCTCGTCGGCGAGTTCAACCATGCCGATGACGGCACGGTGGTCGTGCACAGCGAGTATCTGGAGGCGGTGATCACGAAGCGCTAAGCGCGGGAAAGATTGGATCAGGCCGGAGCATATCCGGCCTGATCACGCGATCGGACTAAAGCGCGATGAGATCAGGATGAATCGTCATCGCGCTTTAGGTTGTTGTTTGCGCATGATCTTTCCGGAAAACCGCTTCGCACTTTTCCGGATCATGCTTTAGGATGGCGCGGCTGCGCCGACCGTATCGGCCGAGACGGCTTCCCTGCTGCCGAGCGGCCTGGGCTTGCCCGTGGTGGTGTCCCGCAAGGTCTGCCGCTCGATCTCCGAGTTCAGCTCGGCCCCGAACATGACGACGATGGCGGACATCCACATCCACATCATCAAACCGATCGCTGCTCCCAGCGAGCCGTAGGTGGCGCTGTAATTGCCGAATTCCGAGAGATACCAGGAGAGCAGCGCCGAGCCGGCGATCCACAGGACGGAGGCAGTCACCGCGCCGATGCTGAGCCATTCCCAGCGCGCGGCGTCGCGGCTGGGCGCGAAGCGGTAGAGGATGGCGAGCGCGACCAGCAGGATGACGAACAGCAGCGGCCATCGCGCCAGCGCGACGATCAGCTTGCTCTCCGGGGCGAGCCCGAGATGGTTCAGCGCGAGCGGGAAGGCGACGACAGTGCCGACCATCAGCAGGAGCGCGGCGATGCCGCCGACGGTGAAAGCCAGCGACACCAGATTGAGCCGGATGAAGCTGCGCTTCTCGCGCTCCTCATAGGCGACGTTGAGCGCGTCGATGATGGATTTGACGCCGGCATTGGCGCTCCAGATCGCCAGCACGAGACCGAACAGGAAGGTGGCGCCAAGCGCCGTGTTGCCCTTCGACACCACCCGCCCGATCTGGTCCTCGATGATCTGGAACGTACCCTCGGGCAGCATCATCGCGAGCGTCTGGAGGTTGGCGCTGATCGTCGAGGGGTTGGCGAACAGGCCGTAAGACGAGACGAGCGCGGTGACGGCGGGAAAAATCGCAAGCAGTCCGAAGAAGACCACGCCGCCCGCGGTTGCGAGCAGTCGATCCTCGTCGAGGCGCTGGTAGGTGCGCCAGAGAATGTCCTTCCAGCCGGCGAAGGGAATCCTGAAAGGGCTTCCGGACCGGCGGCCATGGCCGCCCTGCAAGGCGGCACGAGAGGGACTGGTTTCGGGCGAGTTGCCTTCCGCGTTGCGGCGGTCCTCGACGTTGGCTGATCGCGGCGAGATGTAGCCCTGAAAGTAGCGTTCCGCCGTCAGCACCAACACCGTCGTGGCGGCGACGAGCAGCCAATCGTCGAGCTGCTCGCGCCGCGGTGTCATCATGCGTCCAATCGACGGTTGTGGCGCCTCCGGCGCGCCGCGGTTAAACCCAACAGCCCGATGGCTGCGAGCATCAGGCCAAGCTGCACCGAGCGGTTGCCCCGGGCCGGCGAACCGCCGTTGCGATGCCCCTTTTCGCCCGGCGCGAGCGGCACCAGCGGGATCGTGGTCGCGACCTCCTTCACGGCCTCCTTGACCGTTCCACGCGGAATCCGGGGCGTGGCGATCGCAACCCGCAGCCGGCTGGCGAGCGGCACGACCGCTTTGGGCCGGCGTTTTACCTGGGCCATTGCGACGGCGGCACAGATCGCCGCCAGCACCAGAAGCACGGCGCCGGCGGCGCCGAAGGCCCAGAACATTCCATAGGTGAGCTCGACCCAGCGGAACAGCGCCATCAGTCCGACGAAAAAGGCGGCGATGACGAACAGGCCCGCGACGGCGAACAGCCCGGCGGCGACCGCATACGACGTCGCCTTGCCGGTGGCCTGGCTGGTGCGGTCGCGCACATACGACCGGGCGGCGCGCCTGAGGTGGTGGAGCTTGAGCGCCATTCCGACGCGCAGCAATTCGCCCGATGGCGCAAGCATGCGAACAATCCTCCAGTGGCCGAGGCTTACGGCATTATCGTGATGAACGTGGAGGCGTTTGACTTGTTCCGGAGGATGCGAATTCAGCCGAGATCCGCGGCCGCGATCCAGAACACCTCGCCCTCGGAATCCTCGGTGTCGAGCCAGAGCAGCGGCAGTTCGGGGAACGCCTCATCGATCCGCTCGCGGCCGCGGCCGATCTCGCACAGCAGTCCGCCCTCGGGCGTGAGGTAGCGAGGTGCGTCTTGCAGGATGCGGCGCACGACATCGAGCCCGTCGGCGCCGCCATCGAAGGCGAGCTTCGGTTCTGCGCGGCATTCCGGCGGCAGTGACGCCATCCCTTCGGCATCGACATAAGGCGGGTTGGAGATGATCAGGTCGTAGCGCGCGTTGCCGAGCACCGCGAACAGGTCGCCGCGATGGAGCGTGACGCGGTCTTCGAGACCGTAGTCGGCGACATTACGCGCGGCAACCTCGATCGCGCCTTTGGAGATGTCGACAGCATCCACCTCGGCATTCGGGAAATGCAGTGCGGCGAGGATCGCAAGGCAGCCGGAGCCCGTGCAGAGATCGAGCACGCGCTCGACGGCAATCGGATCGTCGATCAGCGAGCCGGCCTCGCCGTCACCGCCGAAATGCGAATCCAGGAGCTCGCCGATGAAGGAACGCGGCACAATCACGCGCTCGTCGACGTAGAAGGGCAGGCCGCGCATGTAGATCTTGTTGACGAGATAGGCGGCCGGCTTGCGTGTGGTGACGCGCGCCTTGATCAGCGCAAGGAGGGTCTTGCCTTCCGCCGCGGTGACGCGGGCATTGGCAAAGGGTTCGAACTGCTCGGGATTGAGATGCAGCGCCTCGCAGACAAGGAAGGCAGCTTCCGCCACCGGATCGGTGGTGCCATGCGCGAAGGCAAGCCTGGTTTCGACGAACCGGCTCACCGCATAGCGGACGAAATCGAGCAGCGTCACGAGCTCGCCGGCTGCGACCTTCGCAAGCTTTGGTGCGGCGCGGCCGCGCGTGGTCTTCTTGGACGCTTTTGCCATCAGGATCTGGTCCAGCGTGCGGCGGCCTGGTCGTCGCGCGTATTGGCCTCGACCCAGCCGGTGCCGGCTGCGCTCTCTTCCTTCTTCCAGAACGGCGCGCTGGTTTTCAGGTAGTCCATCAGGAATTCGGCGGCCTGGAACGCCGCCTGGCGATGCTGCGAGGCAGTCACCACCAGCACGATGTTTTCGCCGGGCGTGATCCGGCCGACGCGATGGATCACCGTGACGCCGTCGAGCGGCCAGCGCGAGATGGCCTCGTCGACGTGGCGTTTGATCTCCTCTTCGGCCATGCCCGGATAGTGTTCGAGCGTCAGCGCCGAAATCTTCGCGCTGTCCTCGTCGCCGCGGCAGATCCCGGAGAAGCTTACGACCGCGCCGATGTCGGTGCGACCGTTCGTCAGCGCAGCGATCTCGCGCGCGACGTCGAAATCGTCTTGCTGGATGCGGATGGTGACAGGGCCGGTCATGCGCGCGACGCTAGCCGCCGGTCATCGGCGGGAAGAACGCGATCTCGCGGGCGCCGGCGATCGCCGCATTCGGCTTGACGTGGGCGTGGTCGATCGCGGCACGGATCACCTTCGGCTTCTCGAACGCATAGGCGTAGGCCTCGCTCCGGCCGGACAGCCAGGCGATCAGCTCCTCGATCGTCCGCACGCTCGCCGGCGGCTCGATCGTCTCCTCCGCCTTGCCGATGCGCTCGCGCACCCAGGCGAAATATTTCACCTTCATCCCTCATCCTCCTTGATGAGGTGATGGATGCCGGCGCGGAAATAGTCATAGCCGGTGTACATGGTGAGCAGCGCCGACGCCCACAGCAAGAGCAGGCCGATCTGGGTCACCACCGGCACCACCTGGTCGCCGGCCTCGCCCGCGAGCAGGAAGCCGATCGCAACGAGCTGGACCGTCGTCTTCCACTTCGCAAGCTTGGTCACGGGCACGCTGACGCGCAGCGCCGCCAGATATTCGCGCAGGCCCGACACCAGGATCTCGCGGCACAGGATCACGATGGCAGCCCACAGCGACCAGCCGTGGATGATGCCGTCGGCCGCCAGCATCAGAAGGCACGAGGCGACCAGGAGCTTGTCGGCGATCGGGTCGAGCATCCGGCCGAAGGCTGACTGCTGGTTCCAGATCCGCGCATAATAGCCGTCGAGGTAATCCGTCACCCCCGCCGCGATGAAGATGGCAACCGCCACCCAGCGCAGCCACAGCGGCCCGTCCAGGATCGACTGGGCGTAGATGCATCCGACCACGACCGGGATCGCGGCGATCCGGCCATAGGTCAGGATGTTCGGGAGGGACATCGCGCGGCTGTTCGTCCCTCGTGTCGTGGCGATGTTCATCCGTTCTACCAATACCGCTGCAGCCTGAAGGTCAACCGTCCCACTCCCCAAATGGGGTGCGGGATGCGACGCCCATATGACCACGGCCCCCTTTAGTTCATCCCGGCTGGGGATGGAAATATTCGAAAATCTTGCGGGCGCTTTCCGCGCTCACCCCCGGAACCTTGCCGAGATCGGCGATCGACGCCCGCTCGATCTCCTTCAAGGTTCCGAAATGATGCAGCAAGGCACGTTTGCGTGACGGGCCGATGCCCGGGATCTCCTGCAAACCGGCCTCGCGGATGTCCTTCTTGCGCAGCTTGCGGTGCGAGCCGATGACGAACCGGTGGGCCTCGTCCCGCAACCTCTGAATGAAATAAAGCACGGGATCGCGCGGTTCGAGCTTGATCGCCTCGCGGTCCGGCATGAAGAGGGTCTCGCGCCCGGCGTCGCGGTCCGGCCCCTTGGCGACCGACATCAGCGACACCTGGGTCAGCCCGAGGCTCTCGAAAATCTCCCTGATAGCGTTGAGCTGGCCGCGGCCGCCGTCGATGATCACGAGGTCGGGCCATTGTGGGAAGTCGTCGTCCCTGGCCTTCGCAGTCTCCTCGGGCGGACTGAGCAGCCGCTTGAAGCGGCGCTGCAAGACTTCCCGCATCATCGCATAGTCGTCCCCGGGCGTGAGCCCTTCCGACTTGATGTTGAATTTGCGGTACTGGTTCTTCACGAAGCCGTCGGGCCCCGCGACGATCATGGCGCCGACCGCATTGGTGCCCTGGATATGGCTGTTGTCGTAGACCTCGATGCGCTTCGGCGGATGGGGCAGGGTAAGGGTCGCGGCCATCGCTTCCAGCAGGCGGCCCTGCGTCGCGGTGTCCGCGAGCTTCCGTCCCAGCGCTTCCCGCGCGTTGGTCAGGGCATGGGTGACGAGCTCCTTCTTCTCGCCGCGCTTCGGCGTGGAAACCTCGACCTTGTGGCCGGCCTTGATTGACAGCGCGTTGGCAAGCAGCTCGCTTTCCTCGATCTCATGCGAGAGCAGGATGATCTTCGGCGGTGGCTTGTCGTCGTAGAACTGGGCGAGGAACGAGCCCAGCACCTCTTCCGGCGTGAACGTCTTCTCTGCCCGCGGAAAATAGGCGCGGTTGCCCCAGTTCTGCCCGGTGCGGAAGAAGAACACCTCGACGCAGGAGAAACCGCCCTCCTGGTGGATCGCAAACACGTCGGCTTCTTCCACGGTGCGCGGATTGATGCCCTGTTGCGACTGGATCGCCGACAGTGCGGCGAGACGGTCGCGATAGAGCGCGGCGCGCTCGAATTCGAGCTCGCCCGAGGCCTTCTCCATCTCGCCCGCAAGCTCCTGCTTCACGGCGTGGCTCTTGCCGGAGAGGAAGTCGGTCGCTTCCCGCACCAGCGTCGCATAGCCCGGGAAGTCGATCTCGCGGGTGCAGGGGCCGGCACAGCGGCGGATCTGGTGCAACAGGCAGGGCCGCGTGCGGCTCTCGAAAAACGAATCGGTGCAGGAGCGGATCAAGAAGGCGCGCTGCAAGGCAGTGATGGTGCGGTTGACGGCGCCGGCGGAAGCGAACGGGCCGAAATAGCGCCCGGGCCGGGTCTGCGCGCCGCGATGCTTGAGGATCTGCGGCGCCCAATGGTCGCCGGTGATCAGGATGTAGGGAAACGACTTGTCGTCGCGCAGCTGCACGTTGAAGCGCGGCCGGAGCTGCTTGATGAGGTTGGCCTCGAGCAGCAGCGCCTCGGTCTCGGTCGTGGTCGAGACGATCTCGACCGAGACCGTCGCCGCGATCATGCGCAGGATGCGCGCCGGCTGCTGCGCGCCCACGCGCGCGTAGTTGGAGAGGCGCTTTTTGACGTTCTTGGCCTTGCCGACATAGAGCACGTCGTTGTTCGCATTGAGCATGCGGTAGACGCCCGCCGAAGTGGGGGCGAGCCGTACCGCGCGCTCGATCGCGTCATGTCCGGTCGCAAGCGGACCTTCGCCGACCGCGCCAGTCTCTTCCAGGATATCCGGGAGCCGCGCCTCATCTTCGTCATCGCTGCCATTCGTCACGGGATCGACGTCGGGCGGCGTCAGCTCCTGCGGCGGGGCGTCCGGCGCTGCGCCGCGCCGCACCTTTCGCGCGCGTGCAGTGTCCGGGGTGTCGGAGGAATCGTGATCCATAGTGCGAATTTAGGCGCTGGGCGTGCCGATTTGAAGTTTTACCGGGCTGGCTGAGCGGACCGCGCGCGGTGTTCCCGGTAACGCTTCCTTAAGACTGTTAAGCGGGCGGTAACCGCGCTTAACAACCCTTTAACTTAAAACTCTCGATAAATCCTACGCGAAAAGTTCTTGGTTCCGTAACCATGCGGTTTTGCCTTGCGCGACTGCGCATGCAGACCGCGATGGCCTTGCGGCAGTTGCGTTGGAGTGTGTGATGAAGGGGCTCGTTATGGGCGCTGCGGCTCTGGTTGCCGCCGGCTGGAGCGCTTCGGCAGAGGCCGCCGATCTCAATTACGGACGGCAAGCAGCCTATACCGTCAACCAGCCGCTCAATGCCTATAGCTGGGCCGGCCCCTATCTCGGCGCCAATCTCGGCTATGAATGGGGCTCGGTGAGCAACAATCCCGCCAATCCGGCCGGCTTCGTCGGCGGCATCCAGGCCGGCTACAACTTCCAGAACGGCCCGTGGGTGTTCGGCGTGGAAGGCGATATCCAGGCGGCCGGCGCCGACGATACGTTCGCGCCGTGGAAGTTTTCCAATCCCTGGTTCGGAACGTTGCGCGGTCGCGCCGGCTACGCCTTCAACAACATCCTGTTCTACGGCACGGCCGGTCTTGCCTTCGGCGAGTTGCGTGCGGAGACTTTTGGCTGGACGGAGTCGCACACCACGGTGGGCTGGACTGCAGGTGTCGGCGCCGAGTTCGGCATCGCGCAGAACTGGAGCGCCAAGATCGAATATCTCTTCCTCGATCTGTCTTCGAGCCAGTTCGCGATCACCGGCGTGTCGAACGGCTATAGCGCCAGCGTGGTGCGTGCAGGCGTGAACTATCACTTCTGATAGCTAAAGAAGAAAATACCGGACCTAAACCTCCCGGCCTCGCGGCCGGGACTTTTTTGCGTCAGGCTTCGCCTAAGAGAGGATCACCAGGTTGACCGCCTTGGGTCCCTTGCCCTTCTTGTCCGGCTCGACTTCGAAAGTGATACGCTGTCCTTCGGTGAGGTCCTTCAGTCCCGCCCGCTCCACCGCCGTGATGTGAACGAAGACGTCGCGACCGCCATCGTCCGGCTTGATGAAGCCGTAACCGCGCTCGCCGTTGAAAAATTTAACCGTGCCCGTCATGGCCATCGGGACTCCTCCCCCGCATTGCTCCTCCGCCGTGATGCAGACTCGCACCTCGGCATGACCGGACATACGAGCCCGGGAGCTGGCCACCCTTGGACGGACGTGTCAGTCCGCCTGGATCCTTCTGAGGCCTTCACTCCGCCGCAACCATTCGCGGAAGCGGAACGCAAAGCCAGTCACGGGACACAGCATAATACGGTTCTTTGCAGATTGACTACCGTTCATGCATAGTTTTCCCAATAGGTGTACTACTTTAGGGCTTCGGTACCTCCAGGCGGAAACGGGCCGCGCCGCCCTGGCCGAGCGGCTTTTCGAGCTCCGGCAGGATGGTCTTGAGCTCGCCCTGCAGCGTAAAGGGTGGGTTGACGATCAAAAGCCCCGTCGTGACGAGTGGTGCGTCGGTACTTTGCGGTGCGACGCTGAATTCGAGCCGTAGGCATTTCCCCTGAGGCTTGGCTGCGGCTGCAGCCCGCGCCACAGCTTGCGCGAGCGCGTCGGTGGCGCGCCTGGATTTGACGGGATACCAGATCACATAGATGCCGGTCGGCCACTTGGCGTACGCTTCGGAGAAGGCCTCACCGAGACGCTCGAACTCGTCCTTGGCCTCGAAGGGCGGGTCGATCAGCACCAGACCGCGCCGCTCCTTCGGCGGCACGAAAGCCGGCAGCGCAACCCAGCCGTCAAGATCGACCACGCGCGCCTGCGTGTCGCGACGCAGCACATCGATCAGCGCCTTGCGCGCCTTCGGCTCGAGCTCGCAGGCGACGAGGCGGTCCTGCGGCCGCAACAGGCCACGCGCGATCAGCGGCGATCCGGGATAGGCCTTCAATTCGCCGCGCGGATTGAAGGCGCGGACGATGTCGAGATAGGGCTTTGTGAGTGCGGCGACCTCGTTGGACAGGCGTGCCTGCATGACGCGGGCGATGCCGGTCAGCCACTCGCCGCCGCGCCGCGCCTCGTCGCCTTCGAGATCGTAGAGGCCGGCGCCGGCATGAGTGTCGATGACGCGGAATGCGGCTGGCTTGTCCTGGAGATAGGTCAGGATGCGCGCCAGCACGATGTGCTTGATGACATCGGCGAAGTTGCCGGCGTGAAAGGCGTGGCGGTAGTTCATGTCGGACAGTTACGACATCGCGCGATGAAAGTAACGGTTGTCATTCCGGGACGATGCGACGGGACCGCAAGCGCGGCCCGGAGCATCGAACTATGGTGCGCAATTGCGCACCTGAGAATCCCGAGATTCCGGGTCTGGTGCTGACGCTCCATCCCGGAATGACGGAGAGAGTGTGCGGCTGAGGCTAACCGCCGCGGATCGGCGGCATCGTCACCTGGTCGCGGCGGCAGGCGCGGCGGTCGAGCTCCTCGCAGGAGCGGAATTGCAGGTCCTTGTTCAGGCAGATGCGCACCTCCGACAGCCGCGTCCGGTTGCACGTCACTGAAACGGCCGAGCTGCTCAGCCCCGGATTGGCCTTGATGAAGGCCTCCTCGACATCGGCGGGCGCCACGGTCTTGGCCTGCGACAGATCGAGATATTCGGCCGGAATCTTGATGACGGCGCGCGCTTTCCGGATGGTCTCGAAATAATTGCGGTCCGACAGGCCCGAGCAGGTGCCGTGCTTGTCCCATTCGTTGAAGATCAGCCCCGGCGCCGGCATCAGGTCGAGCATGGAAGAGACGATGTTGCGGTTCAGCCGCGGCGCCGGCCGCTGGCAGTATTCCGGAAAGCCGTTCTCGTATTGCGGCCACAGCCCGTGCACCACGAAGGCGTAGGGCCGTCCGCCGCACTGGATCTGGGAGCGGCCGCCGCGCTCGGCTGCCTCCTCGCAGAACGACGGCGACCAGGACAGCGACAGCACATAGAAATCGAATTCGCCGGGCGCATTCTGCCGCCTGTCCTGCGCCATTGCACTGCCGGCCAGCGCGACAAGGCCGGCGGTGAGCGCGAGGGAGATCAGAAAACGGGACAGGGAATGCAATCTGGAATGAAACATGACGACGCCCTTCAACTAGACTGTGCAAGAGAGC
Organism: Bradyrhizobium sp. UFLA05-153; assembly: GCF_054185185.1. Lineage (NCBI taxonomy): Bacteria > Pseudomonadati > Pseudomonadota > Alphaproteobacteria > Hyphomicrobiales > Nitrobacteraceae > Bradyrhizobium > Bradyrhizobium sp. UFLA05-153. Next base: position 7,589 of record NZ_JBBIAM010000092.1, on the reverse strand, counting down.
CTAGCAGGCGACGAGAACATTTCAAGAACAAAATGGACGACGCCCGCCTTGGCGCGACGATTCGCCCGAATCAGGGTTTTGCCGCCCGGCAGGCGGGATTGTACGCCCAGTTGCGGTCGAGACCGACCACGCACCATTCGACGCCCTGGCCGAAGCCGGCAAAGCCGCCGTCCTCGAGGATCGAGAAATGCACCCTGCGCACCTTGCCGTCGCTGAGCATGGCCTCGCCCGTGCAGTAGCGGCGCGGAATGTTGTCGGACTGCCAGGGCCGGAAGGCGGTCTCGTGGACCCCCGCGAAGCCCGTGATCTTCAACGACGAATTCCAGAACGAGCTTTCTTTCTCCCAGAACTGGGTGGCGATCGTCGGCAGTGCCTTGTCGCAATCCGCGACGCGGCCGTCATAGCGGGGGCCATCGAGCCAGAAGTTCAGCTCCAGCGGATTGGCGGCCTTGGCCTCGGTCAGCGACAGCGCCCCCAGGACGAGGCCGAATACCGCGGCAAAGCGGAGCGATTTCAGGGAGGTGACGAGGTCGCGCATGGGCAATCCAGGAGGCATGGTTGCAAGCATCGGACCGTGCCGCGAAGGTGGGGAGAGGTCAAGTGCAGCCGGGCAACACTCGCTGACGAGTTGCACGCAACGTCGCACTTGGCAGGCCTTCCATTCTTTTCAGCACGTCCGCGGCGCCGTAGACTGGCGCCAGCCAAAGGGAGTGACGGGAATGCGAATCATTGCGGCCGCGAGCCTTCTTGCCAGCCTGGTTGTCTCGGGACTGCTGGCGGGTGCGCCGGCGCGCGCCGACATCCTTCCGGTGCCGCCCGTCAAGGGCAACGACACCGGCGGCATCATCGCCTATTCAATGGCGACGCAGGTCGATGCGCGGCAGATCGCCGTCGACCACTGCGCCCGTTACGGCAAGGTGGTGAAATTCCTCGCCGTGCAGCCCTATGACGGCGGCTACATCTCGTTCGCCTGCCGCTGGGTGCCGTATGGCGCGGCCGAGCAGCCGCTGCGCACGCTGTACTGATCCCCTTCAGACCGCAAGCTGTGACCGGGAGTTGGGCGCATGACGCGACGGCCGTTTGTTTTCTGCGCTAGCCTGCTTGTGCTCGCAATGTCGGCGACGACGGCTGCGCATGCGGTGGATCTGCCGGTGCGCAAGGCCGGCCTCTGGGAGATGAAGATGCTTCGCTCCGGCGGGCCGATGCCGGAAATGACCATGCAGCACTGCACCGACGAGACCGTCGACAAGGAGATGAACAACAACGTCTCCCCGATGGCGAAGCAGATCTGCACCAAGCAGGACATCCAGAAGACCGCGACCGGTTACGTCAGCGATTCCGTCTGCAACGTTGCCGGCACCACCACGACCTCGCATGCCGAGATCACCGGCGACTTCAACACCGCCTATTCGGTGAAGAGCACCGCGCACATCCAGGGCGGCGTTGCCGGAGCTGCGGGGCACGACGCGACCACGACAATCGAGGCCAAGTGGCTCGGTCCGTGCAAGGCGGACCAGAAGCCCGGCGACATCGTGATGCCCGGCGGCTTCAAGATGAACGTCAAGGACGCGGCGAAGCTGAAGGATCTGCTGCCGAAGTAGGGTGGTAGCCGCACGGGTGGTGCACTCTCTCTCCCCGCAAGCGGGGCGAGGTAGGAAATGCTACACCGGAATCCGCACCGATGCCCGCAGGCCGCCCATCGGGCTGTCGCCGAGCGTGATGTCGCCGCCATGCGAGCGCGCGATATCGCGGGCGATCGCAAGGCCGAGGCCGGTGCCGCCTTCGTCCTGGTTGCGGGCGTCGTCCAGCCGCAGGAATGGCTTGAACACTTCCTCGCGCAGATGCGTGGGGATGCCGGGCCCGTCGTCGTCGATGGTGACCGTGAGGTAGCGGTGATCGCGCTGGCCGGTGATGGCGATCGTCTTGCCGTAGCGTGCCGCGTTGGTGACGAGGTTGGCGAGACAGCGTTTGAACGAGGCCGGCTTCACCGTCACTACGGGCAGGCCGTTGAACGCGACAGTCGCGGTGTGGCCGTGACGTTCGGCGTCGCTGCGTAGCTCCTCGAGCGCCTGCGCCATGTCGGTCGGCTGCGACTGCTCGCCGGAATCGCCGCGCGCGAAGGCGAGGTAGTCCTCGAGCATCATCGACATCTCGTCGACGTCCTTGCGCATGCCCTCGAGCTCGGGATTGTCGCCGATCAGCGCCAGCTCGAGCTTGAAGCGGGTCAGGATGGTGCGCAGATCGTGGCTGACGCCGGCCAGCATCGCGGTGCGCTGCTCGATCGAGCGCTCGACGCGCGACTTCATCTCCAGGAACGCCATTGCGGCGCGCCGGACCTCGCGTGCACCGCGCGGGCGGAAGTTGGGCGCATCGCGGCCTTTGCCAAAACTTTCGGCGGCGTCCGCGAGCTTCAGGATCGGCTTGATCTGGTTGCGCAGGAACAGCACTGCGACAATCAGCAGGATCGAGGAGGTGCCGACCATCCAGAACAGGAAGATCTCCGAGTTCGAGGCATAGGCCGCGCTGCGCTGCGCAAACACGCGCATGATGGCGTCGTCGAGCTGGATGCGGATCTCGACCACGTTGGAGCGGCCGACCGTGTCGATCCAGAACGGGCGTCCGATCTGGCGGCCGAGCTGCACCGAGAGCGTCTGGTCGAGCAGCGAGAAGAACGGCTTCGGCCCTGGCTGCGGCATGTCGCCGGCGGGCAGGAAGTCGACCACCAGGCCAAGGCGCTGCTGCGCGATGCGCCTGATCTGGTCGCGGTCCTTGTCTTGCGGATAACCCTTGTAGACGTCGATCAGCGCGGCGATGTCCTGCACCACCGCAGCCGAAAGACGCCGCGTCACCGTGTTCCAGTGCCGCTCCATGAACACGAAGGCGACGACCGATTGCAGCACCACCATCGGCACGATCATGATCAACAGCGCGCGGGCATAGAGGCCGGTCGGCATCCAGCCTTTGAACGCATTGCCCATCCAGCCATTGACGGCGGAGACGCGGTCGGCGGCGCTCCTCAGCAGCGTCAGGCCGGTGTCGATCGTACTCATCGCGCCCGCTTCATCCGGTCTATGGCGAGGCCACCAGCCGGTAGCCGATGCCGCGTACCGCCTGGAGGAACAGGGGATTGGCGGGGTCGTTCTCGATCTTGCGCCGCAGGCGGTTGATCTGCACGTCGACGGCGCGCTCGTTGACGCTGCCGTTGCCGGTCAGCGCGGCGCGCGGCACGGTCTCGCCCTGGCTGTCTGCGAGGATGCGCAGCATCTCGCGCTCGCGGTCGGTCAGGTGGATGACCTCCTCGCCCTGGCGCAACTCGCCGCGATCGAGATGGAAGACGTAAGGACCGAACGCGATCTTCTCGATCGTGGTGACTTGAGGCGGGGCGGTACGCTTGAGAATGTTGTTGATACGCAGCGCAAGCTCGCGCGGCTCGAACGGCTTTGCCACATAGTCGTCGGCGCCGATCTGCAGACCCTCGATGCGGGCTTCCGCCTCGTGGCGCGCCGTCAGCATCACGATCGGCACCGAGGAGGATGTCCGGATGAAGCGGGCGAGGTCGAAGCCGGTCTCGCCGGGCATCATGACGTCGAGGATCAACAGATCGAAATGCAGGCCCATGAGCTTGGCGCGGGCATCGCTCGCGCTGGCGGCGGTCGAAACGCGATAGCCTTCGGCGGCGAGAAAGCGCGACAGGAGATCGCGGATGCGGCGGTCGTCGTCGACGAGGAGGATGTGTGGGGCGTCGTCGGCGGGCTCCACCGGCGGACGGGCGAGCGTGGCAGCGAGTGGCACGGTCACTCCTTTGTGGCTTGGTTGACGTTGGCGAAGATCGTCTCCAGCACCTTGTCGGGATCCTGGCGGTCGATCATGGCGCGCAGGAAGCGTTTCACGGTCTCGGCGTCCTGCGGGCCGATCTCGGCGAGCGCCCGGTTGATTCGCGTGGTCTGGAGCCCGGCGAGCTTCTGCACCAGCGCCTCGCCCTTCGGTGTCGCATAGAGCAGGCGCTGGCGGCGGTCGTTATCGCCGGTCTTCTGCACGATATAGCCCTCATCGAGCAACTGCTTGAGCACGCGCCCGAGCGACTGCTTGGTGATGCGCAGGACGTCCAGGAGGTCGGCGACCTTGAGGCCGGGATAGCGGTAGACGAAATGCATGACGCGGTGATGGGCCCGGCCGAAGCCGAACGCCTCCAGTTCCTGGTCGGGATCGCCTACGAAATCGCGATAGGCGAAGAACAGGAGCTCGATGATATCCCAGCGCAAATTGCCCACGTCGCTGGCTGCCGGCTTGGTCTCGGCGGCGTCGGGGGAGGGGTTTGCGAAATTTATGTCAGGCATATTGACGTATCTTGGGTTCAATGTTACAAAACGATCGACCCGGACGAAATTTTAGATCGCTTCGTTCGGGAATGATGTTGTCCAAAGCGGCCGGGGAAGTGCCGGACAGGCAGCGCCGGCCGGACCAGATCTACCGTGCGATTGTCGAGCGGCATATCGGCAAAACATACTGGACTTCCGCCCTCCGCAAAAGCATGTCCTGTCGCGACATGCTGGCCACGGGAAACCGGCCGTAACAAGGCTGGTCACGGTCGGGGGCCAGACCTGGTTAAGTTATCAAGCCCGAAAGAGGCAGGCCGGCGCGTTTCCGCGCGCCGATTGCGACAGCGGGAGGCAAGGGAAAAATGAGTCTGAAATTCGAAATCCAGCCTGCCACCAATCCGACCTCCGAGACGGAGCGCACGGCAAAGCTTGAAAACCCTGGCTTCGGCCGGGTCTTCACCGATCACATGGCCGTGGTCCGCTACAGCCAGGCCAAGGGCGGTTGGCATGACGCGCATGTTGAAGCCCGCGCCAATTTCCAGCTCGATCCGGCCGGCGCCGTGCTGCATTACGCCCAGGAGATCTTCGAGGGCCTGAAGGCCTACAAGCGCGACGACGGCGGCGTGAACCTGTTCCGCCCCGACGCCAATGCGCGGCGCTTCAAGAGTTCCGCCGAGCGCATGGCGATGGCGCCACTGTCCGAGGACGTCTTCATCGAGGCGGTCGAACAGCTCGTGCGGATCGACCGCGCCTGGATGCCGGGCGGCGAGGGCAGTCTTTACCTGCGGCCCTTCATGATCGCCAACGAGGTCTTCCTCGGCGTGAAGCCGTCGGCGGAATACATCTTTGCCGTCATCGCGTCGCCGGTCGGCTCATATTTCAAGGGCGGCCCTGCACCTGTCTCGATCTGGGTGTCGGAGAACTACACGCGCGCGGCGGTCGGCGGCACCGGCGCCGTCAAGTGCGGCGGCAATTACGCTGCGAGCCTGCGCGCGCAGGCCGAGGCCATCGAGCACGGCTGCGACCAGGTCGTGTTCCTCGATGCGGTCGAGCGACGCTATGTCGAGGAGCTCGGCGGCATGAACATCTTCTTCGTGTTCGACGACGGCTCGCTGGTCACCCCGCCGCTCGGCACCATCTTGCCGGGCATCACCCGCGATTCCATCATCGCGCTGGCCAAGGATGCTGGCTCGGTGGTGCGCGAGGAGCCCTACTCGATCGACCAGTGGCGCAAGGATGCGGCCAGCGGCAAGCTTAAGGAAGCTTTCGCCTGCGGCACTGCCGCTGTCATCTCGCCGATCGGCAAGGTGTGCTCGGCGAGCGGCGACTTCCTCATCAGCGGCGGCGCAGCAGGCCCGGTCGCCATGGGGCTGCGCAAGCAGCTTGTCGACATCCAGTACGGCCGGACCAACGACCCGCACGACTGGATCAGAAAGGTGTTTTGACCTGCGGCGGCCTCGGGCCATCGCTTTCTCATCGTCTCCCTGATCGAGCACCGTCAGCACGCGTTCCGCCGGGACGCGTGCACGGGCGCGTGTGCGATGAACTCAACGCCAGCGGGAGAAAATCATGGGAGTTTCATTCGATGAGATCGACGGCGTCATCTGGTATGACGGCAGGTTGGTGCCGTGGAAGGATGCCAACGTCCATCTGCTGACCCATGGCCTGCATTATGCGAGCTGCGTGTTCGAGGGCGAGCGCGCCTATGGCGGCAGGGTGTTCAGGAGCACGGCGCATTCCGAGCGGCTGAAGGCGTCAGCCAACATCCTCGATTTCGAGATCCCGTTCTCGGTCGCGGAGATCGATGCAGCCAAACAGCTTGTCATCGACACGAACAATCTGCCGGATGCCTATCTGCGCCCGATCGCCTGGCGCGGCTCGGAGATGATGGGCGTCTCCGCCCCGAACAACACCATTCACCTCGCAATCGCCGCCTGGCAATGGCCGAGCTATTTCGATCGCGCCGCGAGGCTGAAGGGGATCCGCGTCGATCTCGCCGAGTATCGAAGGCCAGATCCGCGCACGATTCCGGCGCTCGCCAAGGCCAGTGGCCTCTACATGATCTGCACCATCTCAAAGCACAAGGCCGAGCGCAAAGGCTATGCGGATGCGATGATGCTGGATTGGGAGGGCCGCGTTGCCGAATGCACCGGCGCCAATATCTTCTTCGTCCGCGACGGCAAGCTTCACACCCCCATCGCCGACTGCTTCCTCGCCGGCATCACGCGCGCCACCGTGATCGACCTCGCGGGGCGCCGCGGTATCGAGGTGATCGAGCGGCGGATCATGCCGGAGGAGCTCGACGGCTTTGCCGAGTGCTTCATCACCGGCACCGCCGCCGAGGTGACGGCGGTCTCCGAGATCGCGGAGCGGAGGTTTGCGCCCGGCGCGATCTCGGAGCAGTTGATACGGGACTACGCGGCGGAAGTGCAACCCAAGGGCAAGCTTGCGGCGGCGTAAGGGACTCTGGTGTCCCGGACGCGGCGCGGCACGGAGTGACGCGACGCTGAGCCGGGACCCATCGGAGCCGGATGGGCCCCGGATCAGCAGCGCACCACGCCGCAAGCGCGGCGCGCTGCGCTGCATCTGGGGAACGCCGGCGTCATGAACGCACTCGCGCGATCGCGCGACAAAGCCGGAGACATCAAGGCATTTGGACGCGCGATCATGGCTCCCACGCTCCCCCAATCCCTGAAATGGGCAGTGCTCGCTGCCATAACCGGCATCACGGTCTTCGGCATTCTGACGATCGGCCCCACGCCGCAGGTCGGGGCCCAGGACCGCTCGCCGGTCATCGACGTCCGCACCGGCAATCCCGAGATGAACGCCGCGATCGCCCGCGCGCGTGGCACGCTGCCGACGTTCTGGGCCTCCTACGATGCGCCGAAAGCGACGGAGACCGGGCACTCCCTGAAGGTGCGCTTCCCGACAGGCGGCGACAGCGCCGAGCACATCTGGATGGCCGACGTGAAGAAGCTCCCAACGGCACCTATTCCGGGCGCTTCGCCAACCGCCCGCGCGACCTGCCGGGCAAGCGGGAAGGCGACCTCGTCGAGTTTGGGGATGCCGACATTTCGGACTGGATGTTCATGCGCAACGACAAGATCGTCGGCGGCGAGACCATCAAGCCGCTCCTGAAATCCATGCCGAAGGCCGACGCCGACGCGCTGCGGGCGCGGATGGAGCAGCCGTAGGGCGCGACGCGGAGCACGCTCTCTCTTCCCCTCGCCCCGCCTGCGGGGAGAGGGTGGGGCTGTCTCTTATACACAT